>NZ_SNUQ01000004.1 GCF_012027555.1 Thermococcus sp. CX2
GATGGCCTGGATTTCATCCGGGCTGAGAGCCTGGCTTGGCTGGCCGAGGATGAGGAAGTCGATGTCCTTAATAACATCGTAGGTTATTTCGTTGCCAACGTTCTGAATTCCAAGGGTGTCGGCAAGGTCCGGTCGCCAATGTATACCCAGTTAACGTCGCTGATGGTCTTGACCATTCCCTCTGCGATGACGTTGCCGTCCTTGTCGGTCAAAACAGCAAGGCCCTTGTCGCTTTCACCGTGGGAGAGGTCGACTCCAATGGTGGTGGCGCTGGCCATGGCAAATCCAAAAACACCAAAGAAAACAAAAACCGCAAGTATTATTGCAGCCTTCCTCATGGTATCACCGTCGCTTATACTGCACGGAAAGTTATAAATCTTATGAATCCGAACTTTAACAGGCCAGAAAAAGTTCCGTAAAGTCCTTAAAGGCTTAGGATATTCTGGCTTTAGGTGGTGAGCATGGACATAGAGAGGAAGATAGAGCTGATAACCAGGAAGCCCACGGAGGAGCTACTGACCGTTGAGAACCTGAGACACCTTTTGGAGATAGGTGCCCCGATGCAGCACTACATCGGCTTTGAAATAAGCGGTTACATTCACCTGGGAACTGGTTTGATGGCCGGTGCCAAGATAGCAGACCTCCAGAAGGCGGGAATAAAGACGAGGATTTTCCTTGCCGACTGGCACAGCTGGATAAACGACAAGCTCGGCGGTGATTTGGAGGTCATCCAGAAAGTTGCTCTCACCTACTTCAAGGAGGGCATGAAGCAGAGCATAAAGGTCATGGGCGGCGACCCGGACAAGGTCGAGTTCGTGCTGGCGAGTGAAATCCTCGAGAAGGGCGACTACTGGCAGACGGTCATAGACATCTCCAAGAACGTTACCCTAGCGAGGATGATGCGCTCCATAACTATTATGGGCCGCCAGATGGGAGAGGGCATAGACTTCGCAAAGCTCATCTACCCGGCTATGCAGGTCGCTGATATCTTCTACCAGGGTGTTACCATAGCGCACGCCGGAATGGACCAGAGGAAAGCCCACGTCATAGCTATAGAGGTAGCCCAAAAGCTCAAGTACCACGCGATAGAGCACAACGGCGAGAAGCTGAAGCCCGTTGCTCTTCACCACCACCTCCTGCTCGGCCTTCAGGAGCCGCCGGTGTGGCCGATAGAGAGCGAGGAGCAGTTCAAGGAGCTCAAGACCCAGATGAAGATGAGCAAGAGCAAGCCTTATTCGGCCGTCTTCATCCACGACACCCCAGAGGAGATTAAGCAGAAGCTCAGGAAGGCTTTCTGCCCGGCCAAGGAGGTCAAGTACAACCCCGTTCTCGACTGGGCTGAGTACATCATCTTCCGCGAGGAGCCAACGGAGTTCACAATCCACAGGCCGGCCAAGTTCGGCGGCGACGTTACCTACACGACCTTCGAGGAGCTCAAGAGGGACTTCGCGGAAGGAAAGCTCCACCCGCTCGACCTCAAGAACGCGGTGGCTGAGTACCTCATTGAGCTGCTCAAGCCGGTCAGAGACTACTTCGAAAAGCACCCAGAGCCGCTCGAGCTCATGAGGGAGATAAAGATTACCCGCTGATTCTATTTTTCTTTTGGTGAGCGACATGCCAGGGATAGACGAGAAGGACAAAGAAATCCTCAGAATCCTGAGGGAGAACGGGAGGATTACCCTCACCGAGCTGGGTAAGCGAGTTAAACTCTCTCCCGCGAGCGTGAAGAACAGGCTGGAGAAGCTGGAGAAGCTGGGAGCAATAAAGGGCTACTCGGCCGTAATCGACCCGGCTTTTCTGGACGAGTTCGTCCGGGCTTTCTTTGAGCTCAGATTGGCCATCGACGACGGGAGCGTTGATGCAATTCTCTCCAGAATAGCTAAGCTCGACAATGTCTGCGCCGTTTACAGGCGAAGCGGCGAGAACCAGATACTAATACAGGCGAACTTCCATAACACGGACGAAGTTAAGGACTTCGCAGGGCTGTTGAAGAGGAAGTACTTTGGGAAAAACCTCGAGAGGATTGAGATAACTCTGATCATCGACACCTTCAAGGAGAACTGGGTAACCCTCAGGTGATTCTCATGCTCTTCGTTCTTCGTCCAGGGAGAAAAAAGAACGAATTAGAGGCGTTTTTCATCGAGAACGAACCTGAAAAACTATCCCAGATGAGGAACCTCAAGGCCGATAAAATCTACCGCTTCATAATGCGCGACGGGAGACTCTTCAAGGTTCTGGAGGGCAGCCAGTACAGGAATCCGAAGGAGATTGAAAAAGCCCTGAGAACAGCGAGGATAGTCCTCGTCAACGCCGACGAGTGGGAGGACTACTTCAAAAGGAGACTCCAGAACAAACGCGTTGAGAGGGCCGAGCTGTGCCGTTTATGCCTCCTCGAGGGTAAAATCACCGTTTTGACCGAAGGCAACAGGATAAAATACCACAGCGAGTACATCTGCGAGCGCTGCGCCGAGGACGAGCTGAAGAGAGAGCTCCGTTTCAGGTTCAACAGCGTAGCCATGTTCGACCAGGCGAAGAAGCTTCTCGAACGCTTTAGGGATCTTGACAAGGTTCTCTACGCCTTCGATCCCCGCTTCGACCCGACTAAACACCCGGAGGTCACGAAGTGGGACGAGCTCAAGGCCAAGCACGTGAAGGTTGAGAGGCTCAAGCTCGAGGAGCTCCCCCTCCCGGAGAAGTTTAAGGATGTCCTCAAGAGCGAGGGCGTCAACGAGCTCCTTCCCGTTCAGAGCTTGGCCATAAAGCACGGCCTTCTGGAAGGTGAGAGCTTACTTGTGGTTTCCGCCACGGCGAGCGGGAAGACACTCATAGGCGAGCTGGCGGGCGTTCCCAAGGCGATGGAAGGTAGAAAGATGCTCTTCCTCGTCCCTCTTGTCGCCTTGGCCAATCAGAAGTATGAAGATTTTAAGAGGCGCTACTCAAAGCTCGGCCTTCGCGTGGCGATAAGGGTTGGCATGAGCAGGATTAAAACGAAGGACGAGCTTGTAGTTGTAGATACGGGCATCGATGCCGACATAATAGTCGGAACCTACGAGGGAATTGACTACCTCCTGAGGGCGGGGAGAAAGATTGGCAACGTGGGAACCATTGTCATAGATGAGATACACACCCTCGACGACGAAGAGCGCGGGCCGAGGCTGGATGGGTTAATAGCCCGCTTGAGGAAGCTCTACCCCAACGCCCAGTTCATCGGCCTGAGCGCGACGGTCGGAAACCCCGGTGAGCTTGCCAAGGAGCTCGGGCTTAAGTTGGTTCTCTACGACGAAAGGCCCGTCGATTTGGAAAGGCACATAGTCATTGTCAGAAGCGAAGGTGAGAAGTGGAGGCACATAGCGAATCTCTGCCGTGCTGAGGCGAGTAGAAAGTCGCGGCAGGGCTACAAGGGTCAGAGCATAGTCTTCACCTTCTCGCGCAAGAGGACGCATGAGCTTGCCGCATACCTCACGAGCAAAGGCCTAAAGGCCAAGCCCTACCACTCCGGCCTACCTTACAGACAGAGAAAGCTCACCGAGATGGAGTTCCAGGCTCAGATGCTCGACGTTGTAGTTACCACAGCCGCCCTCGGAGCGGGCGTTGACTTCCCGGCTTCGCAGGTCATCTTTGAGAGCCTCGCCATGGGCAACAAGTGGCTTACCGTTAGGGAGTTCCACCAGATGCTCGGCCGCGCTGGAAGGCCGCTCTACCACGAGAAGGGCAAGGTCTACCTCATAGTCGAGCCGGGGAGGAAGTACTCGGCCCAGATGGAAGGCTCGGAAGACGAGGTTGCGTTCAAGCTGCTCACCGCTCCAATTGAGCCCGTCATCGTTGAGTGGAGCGACGAGCTCGAACAGGACAACGTTCTCGCCCACGCCTGCGTCTTCAATCGTCTCGACGTCATCGAGGACGTGCAAAGTAAATGCCTCGGCGCGAATCAGAGTGCAGGAAAAGTCCTGGAAAAGTTAGAGGAACTCGACTTCGTCAGGCTTAAGGGCAGTCTCGTCGAGGTAACGCCCTACGGAAGGGCAGTAAGCATGAGCTTCCTCCTGCCTAAGGAGGCGAGCTTCATAAGGGAGAGCCTCGGAAAGAAGCCATCAAGGTGGATAGCAATCAAGCTCTTCCCCTTCGAGAACCTCTATCTGAGCGGGACCCTCCAGAGGGAGCTTGAAGGCGCCGTGAGGGGAAGGCTGAGCGCCAACGTCTTCTCACCGAGCTTCGCGTCGATCCTGGAAGAGCTCGATAAAGTTATCCCAGAACTCAGCCCGAACGCGGCAGAGAGGCTCTTCACGATCTACCAGGAGTTCTTTATGTGCCCCGAGGATGACTGCACCGACTACGCCATGGAGCGCGTGAGCAATCTGATAATCGAGCTCAGGCGCCAAGGAAAGCACCCCACTCAGATAGCTGACCACTTCAGAAAGGTCTACGGGCTGATCGTTTATCCCGGCGACGTCTTCACGTGGTTGGACGGCATAATCAGGAAGCTAGAGGCAATTGAGAGAATCGCGAGGGTCTTCCGCGTCAGGGAGGCGGAGAACGAGGCGAAGGTTCTGAGAAGGGAGATTGAAGAGGGAAGAACGCTCAGTAGAGAAGGCCAAAGGGGAAGAGGGGAACACGGTTATCGCCGGTGACTGCCCTTAAGGATAACCGTTCTCCTTTTTTTGACTTCAGCTTTCTGCAAAGATAAAACCGGGAGATCCAGAGCTCAGCCTATCTGCAGCACTAGCTGAGCCGGATCCCTTATGGCTGGGCCGAGGCCGAGGATGTAGATGGCCAGGTACCAGAAGTAGCGCTCCTCCTCGTCTGGGACTAGGTATTTAAGGCCGTAGTAGACGATGACCAGGATGAAGGTTATCCACGGGTAGTAGAAGTATGCCCCCAAGTGGGTGACTAGGATATTCTCCAGCCAGTGGACTTCCCTGTATCCGTAGAAGTGAATCGCCACCACCGTCGAGGCTATGTCGAAGTAATGGGCTAAGACTGGGTAGAGGTAGAGCCTCTCGAAGGGCCTCCAGCGGTAGAAGGCAAAAACCGCGAGGAAGCTCACCGCCGTGTGAATCAGCGTCAGCTCGTAGGGTTCCCAGCTCTTGGCGTTGGTGACGAGAAGGTAGTTGGCCCACAGCGCTAAAGCCGTCCCCCAGGCAACGGTTATCTTGGGGTACGTCTTGAGCTTTGCATCGGCTATGAGAGCTGGAACTATGAGAACGAAGGCTGTGAAGAATATTCCGGGCGTCAGAATGAGTGGATTCTTGGGAAGGACGCCTCCATCGACCAGCGCCCTGACGGTTGCGCCAAAAACTACCATCGGCGTTACGGCCAGGAAAAGCCTCTCATCGACCTTGATTTTGAGGGGCTTGATTATATACCTATATGAATATATGATTCCGAAGCCGAGCAGAAGGGCATATACGAGGGTGTTGTATGGGTTGTAACCGCTCCTCGTGTACATCGGTTCGATGAAGTACTGGTTTATAAAACTCCACAGGGACTCCAGCATTTTCTCCACCGACTGGAATAACTCCTTCGACTTAAAGGCCTTTTGGGAAGGTTAATAAGTTGGGAGTTAATTTTTCATCGGAGGTGAAAGAATGCCCTACGGGCATGGATTTGTATATGGACTCGGGGCTGTGTATTTCCTCGGTTTCCTGCTCTCCCTGTTCATAGCAGGGTTCTTTCTGTCGCTAGCGGCCCATCTGGTCGGGATAAAAGAGGCCTCAACGCTTAAGGCGATGCTGGCAATAGTTGGCGGCGGAATCGTTGGAGCGGTTGCGTACGCCCTGGTTGCAGTGCTGCTTATCTGGATAGCCCCCATGAATGTCCTTCTCGCGGTAGTGGTATTTATCTTGGCCTATGTGTGGGTCATCAAGACGATTTTCAACACCGACTGGATCAGGGCGTTTCTAGCCTGGATTCTGGCGGCGATAATAGAGGTAGTGGTGGTAGGGCTCCTCGTGCTTCTCGGTCTGGTTGCCCTGGCATGACCCTCTGACTCTCATTATTTTCGGAAAGGTATAAATATCCCGGGCACGCTATACTACGTGATGCCTATGTTCTTCCAACCGGCCGAGGTTCAATTGAGGGAGATAAAGCCCTTCGAGGAGTTTCCCCTCGGGTTCGGCGAGGGGAGCCTAGCCGGGGTAATCTCCACTGACGAACTTGCCAGCACGGTTTTTCTGTACCACCTGGTGGCGAATGCCCTGTCTGAAGGGCCCGTTTATCACGTAGGACCCGGCAGCTCCTTCTCGGTTAAGCTCCTGAAGCGCCTCACCGAGGACGTCTCGAACCTCTACCTCGGCAACGTCTACTCAATGGACGAGCTTCTTCAGGCTTTGAATCTCGTTGAAGATAACTCCCTCGTGGTCGTTTCCCTCTTTCCAACGCTCCTTAACAGAACGGCCGAGAATATTGTGGAGCTAAGAAAGGTCGTCGATAGGAAGGGTCTGATGCTCGTACTGACACATACAACGATTGAGCTGAACGAACTCGACTTACCCGGCGAATTCCGAGAACTCTACACACTCCCAGAGCTTTTCGAAAGCCTGCTCGTTCTCAGAACGAACTCCTACCGCGGCCATTACCGGCTGAACATGACCGTCCTCAAAGCTCCGGCCGAGTTCGTTTCGAGCATCGGAGATCATTCCATACCGATTGACTCACTCGTCAAACCACTCCTCTAACCGTATATCCTTATGTGGCCGAGGCCAAGACCGTACCTGACGTAGAGCGCCAGCGCAAAGAGGAGCAGAACGGCCAGGGTGGCTGCATAGTCCCTCCCACTCATCCTGATGTCGTATAGGAACGTTCTCTTCTTGCTCGCACCCAGAGCGCGGCTCTCGAGGGCTATGCTCAGTTCGTGGGCGGTCTTGAGTGAGGAAACCAGGAGTGGAATCAGGACAACGGTCATCCTCTTCGTTCTGACTATGAAGTTGCCCTTCTCCATTTCCCAGCCGCGTGCCATTTGGGCGTCCATTATGTTCCTCGTCAGCAGGTAGAGGGTCGGAATGTAGCGGAGGGCTATCGAGATCGTCAGCCCGAACTCATAGGGCATGCCCAAGCGAACGAATCCAAGAATAAGGTCTCTCTGGGGCGTCGTCATCAGCAGGATGAAGGTCAGTAGGCCGAAGGTGAGCAGCCTGAAGGAGAAGGAGGTTCCGAGGAGGAAGCCCATAAGTCTGGGTCTGTAGATTATCGGCCATACGATTATCGTTATCGTAACGATTGGCAGGAGGGGCTTCAGAAGGCGGAGCTGTTCTTTTATTTCAATCCCTCCAAGCAGGCGGCCGTAGAGGAGAGTGGCGAAGAACAGCGGGATGAGGAAGTAGGGGTCGTTGAAAAGCATTATGACAGCTATCCCAACTATCGTGCCAATTATCTTGACGCGCGGGTCGAGGCGGTGCAGGAGAGAAGTCCCCTCGCGGTAGAATGAGTACATCATACCCCATCACCCACTATGGCTCTCACGAGATCGCTGACGCTTTTGACGAACCCCACTCCGAGCCGCTCACTTACCCTCAGCAGTTCGGGCTTCTCGAGCCCGTAATCGTGCAGGGGCAGGGAGAAGAACTCTTCTACTGAACCATCAAAAACCTTCCTTCCATCATTAAGAAGCACTACCCTCTCGGCAAGCTCTAAAACTAGCTCCATGTCGTGAGTTATGAGAAGAATTCCATGCCCCTCCTCCCTGAGCTTTTTTATGACCTTAACCACGCTCCGCGAGCTCCTCGCGTCCAGACCGGTCGTCGGCTCGTCGAGGATGAGGTACTTCGGCTTCATCGCCAGAACACAGGCTATGGCCAGGCGCTGCTTCTCACCGCCGCTCAGGGAATAGGGCGTCCTGTCGTCGTATCCCTGGAGATTGACGGACTCCAGTGCCCACCTCACCCGCTCTTCCACCTCGCTCTCACTCATGCCGAGGTTCTTCGGCCCGAAGGCAACCTCCTTGAACACGTTCTCCTCGAAGAACATGTGCTCCGGATTCTGGAAGACGTAGCCAACGACCATGGACAGCTCCGCGACCGTATGTTCAGTTGTCCTCATGCCATCTACGAGAACCTCTCCCTTGGTCGGCTTCAGGAGGCCGTTCAGGTGTTTGGCAAGGGTTGTCTTTCCGGACCCGTTGGGACCTACTAATGCCACTATCTCCTCGCCCATCTTGAAGTCTATGCCCCTCAGCGCTTCCTTTTTGTTCTCGTAGATATGCCAAAGATTTTTAACTTCAATCATCGGGGAATTTTCAAGTTTCGAGTTTAAAAGCTTTCCAAGGTGGTAGCATGAGGGCTAAGGAGGTTGCCTTTGCTGGACTCTTCGCAGCCTTAACTGCGGTTGGCGCCCAGATAAGCATTCCCATTGGTCCCGTCCCAGTGACGCTTCAGGTGCTCTTCGTACTCATGAGCGGGCTGATTCTGGGGGCGAGGCTTGGATTACTGAGCCAGCTGGTCTACGTTGTCATGGGGGCAGTGGGTCTCCCAGTGTTCGCCAACTTCCATGGCGGCTTTGCAGTTATCTACGGCCCGACTGGCGGCTACATAGTAGCGTTTCCCATAGCGGCTTATCTTGCCGGGCTGTTCACAGAGAGGCTTGGCAGAAGGGGAATGCTCATCGGCTCCATCCTGGGGGTTGGGGTTATATACCTCCTTGGCTGGCTGAGGCTCGGCCTCTTCATGGGAGGAGACTTCGAAAAGGCCTTCCTCCTCGGCGTTGTCCCGTTCCTGCCCGTTGATGCAGTTAAAGCCGTCGTTGCCATTGTGATAGCGGACAGGGTCAGGAAAGCAGTGGAAATAGGGTGAAAAGAAATCACCAGTCTTCCATTGCTTCTTTCAATATTCCAACTGCCTGCTTCTGGTGCAGCGCGGCCTTCCTTAGGTCTATGAAGATGTAAATTCTGGGGAAGTTCGCAACAACGAGACCGTATCTGCTTGCGTTCGCATAGTAAGCCGCCGCGGTGTCGTTCTGAGTCATCGCGAGCCCGAGCGTTTCGTTGTCCATCCCTCCGGCCACGGCCTCCCTGTACATCGTGTTGAACTTCTCAAGCGCCCGCCTATACTGGATGTAGTAGTAGAAGTTGAATGTCATGAAGTCTATTCCTCCAACAATAACGGGAGCAACTGGCACGAATTGGGAGTAGCCCAAGTTGTTCCTGAGCATTTCCCTGAAGAATGCCTCCCACTCCGGACCTTTCCTTGCGACGCTGTACTCTATGGTTAGTCCAGTAACGAAGACCCTGCCGTTTCCCAGCGAATAGATCGCTGTGCTCGGTTTGTTGTAATCGGGGGTTCCCGAGGGTGCCTGAACTGTAATTATTTCCGCGTTAGCTGGCAGGTTGATGAAGTAGCCGTGGCTTGCGTAGCTGCTCACCAGCGTCGTGCCGTTGGCTATAAAGTAATCGTAACTTGAGTAGCTCTGCACTATCTCCGCTCCTCCAGGTAGGGGTGTTGTCCATACCCCTCCATGCCATCCCCAGTTGGCGGCGTGTATCTCGAGGGTTCTTCCCGCCCTCACGTACTCATCGAGCTTGTCCATCTGAGTACCGAGGTCGTCGTAGAATTCCTGGGGCTGGTCGCTGATGATGATTATCATGTCGTAGGTCTCAATCAGCTCTTGAGCCGTCCTGTTCTTTAGCTCTCCAGATGTCATAACTTCGTAGGGTATCCCCATATCGCTTAGGGTGTTTTCCACAGTGGGGGAATTCCAGGCGTCTACGTTTTTCAGAATCAGAACATTGTAGCCGCTCATGGGCCCAGCAGAAACAATACCTGGGCTAAATACGGCCATCACACTAAATAGAATTAGCAGCGATATTGCTGCGCTTAAGAGTTTTTTCATAATTATCTCTCCTTTATGGTCCGAACCGAGCAGAAGAACTTTTGGGAACTCCCACCCTACTATATTATAATCCCCGCTACTATTTAAGGATTTTTACAAAAATTTGGAAAAATTTCCGGCAAATCTGGGCTCAGAGCTTCCTCAGCGTCTCCTCTGCAAAGCGGACGTCGAACTGGTTTCTGACTTTAAAAAAGCTCAAAGTCACCTTCGCGTTCCGTTTGGCGAGTTCCTCAATCGAAACCGGCTCGTAGTCGAGGAACTCCGTAACCCTGCTCAGGCTTTTGTATCCCTCGGCAATCGCGGCTTCAACGGCATCTCTGAGGGCGTCGGCTTCATAGACGGCGTGCGTTACCTCTGCCGTCCCGTCCCTCCAGACCGGAATGAGTGCCTCAGGCCCGTCCTCGTAGAACAGGCCTGTCAGATAGTTCACCAGGAAGGGCATTATCAGAGGCATGTTGCCCTCGACCAAGAAGATTGGCTCTCCAGATGGAAGGGCGTTTAGGAGGGCTTCAAGCTTGTTTCTTCCTTTGACCGGCAGCGGGTTGCTCACGTGGAGCGAGTACGTTTTCAGTTTATCCTTCCGCACTATCGTGATGACATCGTCGATGCGCTTGCTCAGCAAAAGCCTACGCTCGGTGAGCTTAACTACCGGCTCGTCGTTTATCGGTATTGTGTAGTTCTCCCAGCGCTTTTCCGGGTAAGCTAAGATGTATGCCTTCATGGGCTTGCCTTTCAGCAGGGGCTTTAAAAACCCCACGGCGGTGGACGGCAGGAGATAAAGAACGTCTATCCGGAGCACATCGAGGAGGCTGAGAGGGTGCTGGACTATACGCTGTGAGATTTACTTCGTCGATTTTCGTTTTTATGTTTTCAACCAAGGAAAAGGAGAGAGAAGAGCTTACTCTTTAAGCCACCTCTCCATCCATCCGGCTATGAGCTCCAGCCTCCTAACGCGGTGCTTCGGCTTTCCGCCCCTGCTTAAGTCGTGGTTCTCTCCCGGGAATATCGCGAGCTCCACCGTCTTGCCGAGATACCTCAGCGCGGTGAAGAACTGGAGCGCCTCCGGCAGCCAGCAGCGGTAGTCCTCCGTCGAGTGGATTATGAGGAGCGGCGTCTCAACGTTGGGAGCGTACTTCAGCGGGCTCTTCTCCCAGTAGCCGTCGAGGTTGCTCCAGGGGTCGCCGCCTATCTGGTCCGGGGCGAAGAAGTAGCCGATGTCCGTCGTTCCGAAGAAGCTCACCCAGTTCGAGATGGAGCGCTGAGTAACTGCCGCCTTGAAGCGCTTCGTGTGGCCGACTATCCAGTTTGTCATGAAGCCGCCGTAGGAGCCGCCGGTGACGCCTATCCTCTCGGGGTCAATGAAGTCAAAGCGCTTTATGGCTTCGTCAACGACCTCCATGATGTCCTGATAATCGCGCTCTCCGTAGTGCTCCCTTATGTCGGCAAACTCTTCGCCGTAGCCGTCGCTTCCCCTCGGGTTGCTGAAGATCACGACGAAGCCCTTGGTCGTCAAAACGTGGAACTCGTGCATGAAGGAATAGCCGTAAGCCGTCTTCGGCCCGCCGTGGATTTCAAGCACGGCTGGATACTTTTTGCCGGGCTCAAAATCAACGGGCTTCATTATCCATGCGTCTATCTCAACGCCGTCGCTGGCCTTAACTTTGAAGTGCTCGGGCTTCGAGAGCTTGTAGTCCTTAATCCAGCCGTTGAAGTCGGTTAGCTTCTTCTCCTTCCCGTCCCTGAATATGTAGAGCTCCGTTGGAGTTACCGCATCCTGGGCGGTGAAGGCTATGTAATCTCCCACCGCGAAGCTCTCGATGCTCCTGTCGCCGCCGATGACTCTCTCAATCTTGCCCTCAAGGTTCACGCGGAAGAGATTAGCCCTCGGCCCATCAGTGGCAACGTAATAGATCCAGCCGTCTTTGAAAACCAGCTCAGCTCTCTGAGCACCGCGAACGTCGCAGTTGAGAGAGTTGTAGGCCGAGCGGTCAAGATCTTCGGTGAGCTTCCTCAGCTCTCCGGTTTCGGGATTGTAGTGGTAGATGTGGGTGTTCGTGGCGAAGCCCCTTTCAAGGGTGCTGGCCTTGAGGATGAACGTTCCGTCGTCGAGCGGGATGAAGTCGCTGATGCTCCACTTTCCGGGCGTCAGCTTCCTTGCTTTCCTGCCCTCAAGGACGTAGAGGTCGCTCACCTTCGGGTTCTTTTCCCTGTCCTCCTGGGCGATGAAGTAGAGCTTCCCTTTGTGGAAGCGTATAGTCCCAACGTCGAGTTCCTTGGGAGTTAGGCGCTTCTTTTTGCCGCTCTCGATATCAACGAGGTAAACGACGCTCCTCCTTCCGTAGACCCAGCCGACGCCATTGAACCAGTACGGAATCTCCTTGATGACGTGGACGTCATCTTTGGGCTTCTTCTCGATGTCTATCGGCGTTACAACTGCTATTGAGCTGCCGTCTTCTGTAAAGCGGAGGGCCTTAATGCCATACTTGAACTTCGCTAGGAGCCTCGCCTCGCCGCCGTCGGTCGGGATTATGTATAGTTCTGCCTCCTCGCTCTCCTTATCGCGTTTCGATGTGAATGCGATGAGTTTTCCGTTCGGTGAAAAGCGCGGGTTCGAGTCTTTGTTTCCAGAGGTGAAGGGCTTAACCTTCCTTCCGTCGTAGAGGTAGAGCCTTGAGAAGTAGTCGTCCTTTTTGAGGTTTATCTCCGTGACCTGGAAGACGAGCTTCCTGCCAAAGGCGTCGATGTTGCCGACGAGCTTGAACTTTCCGAGGTCTTTAATCTCAAGCCCCTTCATGGAACCACCGATGGATTTGAGTTCTTTTCGTATAAAAGCTTAGCGTTTCGATAGGTATCTAAAAATTATAAATCTTTGGGCCATTCTTTTATTCCAAAAACTTCCAGGTTGGTGACTTGGTATTTTTCGAGTATTTTTTGGTATCTATCCTTCTCTGACTCTACGTCCCCTATGAATTCTTCCAGAGTTCCATTCCACAATTTTTCCCCGTGGGCTCGTATCTTTCTGAATAAAGTCCTCCAAGGTTCTATCAGTTCTTCAAATTTCTGGATATCTTTAGTTGTCGCATTGAACACTTCCTGGGATCCGATTATTATGAGTTTCTCTTTCATTCTACTTGCAGCAACGTTAAGCCTATTTGGATTAAACAGGAACTCCAAGACTGCGCTTATGTAGGAAGGATCACTTGCCGTCAGGGAGATGATTATAATGTCTTTTTCTCCCCCTTGGAATCTCTCCACAGTATCAACTTGAACATGTTCTAACCCGACTTCCCTAAGGAGATTCTTAATCTGGGCTCTTTGTGCCTTAAACGGCACAACAACTCCAAACTTCTCTTTGGTAGTATACTCTTCAGGCAAGCTTTTGACAATTTTGCTGATAATGAGTTTCTCAACTTCGTTGACTTTGGTGGACTTATTTTCATCATGGAGTACCAAGGTTATGGGGTATTCAGGCTCAATTGTGTGTGTGGCAGGATTTCCTTTTAATTTTCTAATGTGTTCTTTCAACTTTGTTTTAAACTTCTCAGAGTGCTGTCTTAATGTCTCAATTTCATTTTTCTTACTCTTTAGTTCAATGCCATCATACTTGTAGAACAAATCAGTATGCATATCTGCAGAAACCTGAGGCAATCTGTATGTTTCATTGAGCCTATGGAACGGTAGAATTTTTTCTCTTAGGTCACTATTTTCCCACAAAGGAGGGTCTCTATAAAGGAATCTCTTGAAATCTTCTCTTTCCGACTCTGAGAGTTCCCCACGTAAGAATCTTATGAAATTGATAGCAGACAGGAATGGTGTATGCTGTTCAATTGTTTCACGATCTTCATGTTCCCAGTCGTGCTGTTGAATGGGCTGCATTTGTCTGTGGTCACCAACTAATAAGACCTGTCCATTTTCTTTTAGGAATGATGTTGCTAGGAAGAACATGGGTAGATCCATCATGCTAGCCTCATCTATTACAATTAGATCTGCAGCTATGTTGATTTTGTTTCCATTAGAAAGCTTCCTGTTAGATAATCCCGAAATTGCACCGGTGGTTCCGAACACTATAACTGCTCTGGGATGATGTAAAAACTTTGACAAAGGTATGTCATCCTTTTTGGGAGAGCTAAAGGGGATTGAATCTTTATTGTAATTAATGAATTTAACGTTGCTGAATGTTTCTTCTGGAAGTTCATTTTCAAGTTCTCTTCTTATTTTGTCTCTCTGCTCGGAGCTGTTTACAAGCCGATATATGTTAATGTCCTTACCTTCAAACTCTTCTTTCAGGGAACTAAATAGCTTCATAAAACTAGTTAGTGCCTCATTAACTGCCCTATGGGAAATTCCCGTTACCAAAACCAAAATATCATTCCCCTGTTTTAGGGATGAATAAACTCTACTTAATATTGCAGGAGATATAGCCCATGATGTTTTTCCTGTTCCGGGAGGGCCTTGGAGATTTACTAAATTTTTGTCCCAATCTAGTATAAAACTCCTCTGTTCATCGTTTACTTTTTCAATCAAAAAGGTATTAATGAACTCTTCAATATCACCCTTAGTCCATGGAGGTGTGATCTTCATTAAATCAATTTTGTCCTTTGTTATTCTTTGGGATTTGTAGAGAGAGTTTAGTTTGGAATAGAATGGGTGTGTATTCGTATTTTCTCGTAATGTGTCCAAGGTATCATAAGCTCTCGAAGAATTTATATCATCAACAGTCTCGTCTATTACCAAGTATCCTCCAGGGTGTAACGTCATATCTCCATTTTTCAGTCTCCTTACCCTATTTTCATTATCTAAGTATAAATGTTCCTCTGCAACAAATTCATAGCTCTCGATGCCAAATGGTTGTAGCAGTTTTATAGACACTCTACCAGAGTTCTCATCAAGGAATTGAATAGTTGCAGGGATTGAATGCTGTATTGATTTGGGATCCTTATACTTTGTTATCTGTCTAAATCCGCCATTTTCTTCAATTACTGGAGTAACAACAACAAAGGAGTCTTCAGAAAGAGAAATTGGTGGGGCACTCTCCAAGTCCCATCTTTGCCCATCGGGGAGGAGTGCATAACCGTGTATTATTGTGGTATCCTTATCTGGTCTTTCTATTGATTCGATTTTAATTAGGAGAGACTTTCCAGTACTGCAGCGTTCTTTAAGCGGGAGTCTGTAGTATTCTTCCATAAGCTCTTTTTTAGTATGATGCTCTAGCTTCTGATACTCCATCAACACCTCCGCAAGGGATATTTCCTCAAATCCTTGGGCTTCTAAATCATCTATTGGGATTGGTTCCTTTCTCACGGTGGCATCTTTGTACCATTCGGGAACGCTCCTCTCTAGATGCCGGATTGCAAGTGCAAAATATTTTGCAAGTTCGGCTAATTCAAACCGACCTTTTTCATCCTTAATATCTTTCCACAGATATTCTAATGGTATTTGCTCTAAGTCTCGGTTAATAACTGGATAAATCTCACCTGAGAACTCTGATCCACTGGCAACAATCAACCGATTTAGATTTATATGCACACTTTGATATTCTCTAATTTCTTTCTTTGCGGCAATCTTGAAGATGTTTTCGAATTTACCCGTTAGGGAGCTGTCCCACCGGAACCATAAATCGTCTCCACGACCTGGAATACGGTGTTGGGCAGTTGTAACAATTATGCCGAGTCCGGGGAACCTTAAAGCTTTTCTTCGTTTTATACCCTCTTGTATTATAGAAACCGTGTCTTGCTCACGGGGCTTAAAATCAATAGCCGATCTTAATCCAAGTATCCATCTAATTCCCTTATAGTATTTTAGCTTGTTAGAGTGCCGCTTTATAGCGTCCATTAGTGAATTCCTTTGGAATCTGCTATAAAAATAGAGGTGTACATAACCATATTTTTGGGATTCTTCGGGGGATTTCCAAGGCTTCTTATCGGGTTCTCTATTCTCAAAGAATTCATCAAGGTTCAATTCCTGTGGTTTTACCTCTTTTATTGCTCGGAACAGTTCTTCAAAGAACTCATCAAGTAGCTGTCTTTCAAACACGTCCATTTTATCTTCATCTTCAGAGAGCTCTTGAATAATCTTGACGATCACTTTCTGCTTATTGGAGAGAGTGTTTTCCACGACTGCACTCAAGATTGCTATTCTGTCGTAAATCGGGTCATGCTGGACAAATATATACGTCCGAATAAGGGATCCTGATGGATAGTTAGGGGTTATGATATCATCTTCTCTGTAAGTGTCTTTAGGTAAGTTGAATCCGGAACCTTGTAGCCAGTCTGGGAAGTAATCTGGCTCTCCAGCTCTGCGATTTATCTCCCTTAGAAGCCTGTATGCACCTTGGGAAAGTTTCTGGAGGTTTGTTATGTTCAGGCGTTTTAAGATAGCATTTACTTTTTCGCTATCCTTAGGTTTAAGAGGTTCAAAATTTTTCGGGCTTAATTTTTCCGGATAGTCATATAGATTCGCTAAGTCCTCTAATGTTTTAATATCCATTTCTTCAAGAAGTTCTTGGTCTCCAGGCAGGATACCTAATAATCCTAGACTCTGTTCTTCCACAGCTTCTTTGATACACAGGGCTTCATATGGGCAATTTTGACATCTCTTACTGATCCAAAACCTTGGGATTTCTTTCCCTTCTATTAGTTTACTAAATGTCCCATCTTTTTTTAGGTGTTGTTTTAAAATCTCAATATATGTTCTCGTTTCTTCGGGAAATTTAAGAGCTTTTAGGCAGCCTTGTTCTCGGAGTTCATTTAAAATATCAGCATTTGGCCTAATTTCTTCTGAAAATCCACGTTTTTTCAAACAATCGTATGCAGAGTTGAGATTGTTCTTTTTTGTGAGGACTGCAACATAGACACTAATGTCACGATTCTTTATTGAAGTCCTGACCGCATTGTAAATTAACATTGCATATGCTACTGCTTGGATTCTATGATGGAACTTTTCTTGATTGGTAAACTTTGCTTCAAAAATCCAGATTTCGACCTTGTGGGGCAGATGCCTTACTAAGATGATATCGGCCTTGCCTTCAATTTTGTATATCCCAATTTGACCCTCTATGTGGGGCTGGAAGAAAATACGTTGCTTCTCTTTGTAGAACTGAGGATTCAATATATACCAGATTAAGTTTGCAAATTTTTTCTCAGACTTAATTATGTTATTTTCAGGAATACCAGTCATTTGACTCAAGATATCCAATTGTGCTAATTCGAAGTTTTCTCCCTGTTCTCTCAATATCTCGTCAATTTTTCCTTTTAATTTGTTTTGTATCTTTTCATCTAACTGAGAAAGCTCACTTTTAAGTTCCTCTTTCTTACTCAGCCAGTAAATATATTTCGGACATTTCTCAAGTTCAAAATATCTGGCTATCTGACTTGGGCGTAAAATTAAATCTGACTTGGCCATAGGGCTATACCCCCTCTGTCAGTAAACTCATACTGACAATATTTTTAAACCTATCGCGAAGTTTTGAATTGGGGATTAAATATGTCTATTCGTCCAAAACCTCCTCAAGAATTCACATTTTTCCCAGTAGTCAATTTCATGACAGGTCCTCCCGGAGTTCTCCGAAATGGGGGTATATGGAAATCGATTAAAAGAGGAATAATACACGAGCTAAAATTGTCTACAATAATGACTCAAGTTCTTCACTTTGTGGATTTTGATCTCAACGAAAAGAGCTTTAATGAATGGTTTAAGGATGGAAAGACGTTAAAAGACTGGATTATACAAGAGAATCCGACTTATTCTCCCATTCTCTTCGCAGACAGTGGTGGTTTTAAACTTCTGTATAACCGGGAGTATGATTTGTCAAAGTACCAACTTAAAGCAACGCCCGAAAGCGTTCTAGATTTGCAACTTAAACTTGGTGCAGACTACGTTGCATCTTTGGATTATCCAATACCTCCTGGACTAAATGAGGAAGAAACTAATGAGAGAATGGAAAAGAGCATTATGAATGCTGTACGCCTGATGGAATTAGTGTATGATTCACATGATGTGGGGGTTTTTCCGTATCTTGCTGTCCATGGCAGATCCTACGAAGAAATTCAGTATTATGTCAAAAGATTGTTCAATCTCCTTGAGGAAACCGGATTTAATGAGTATTCCCACTATCCTTTTGGGTTGGCCATTGGTTCAATGGTTCCAATAAAGAACCATTATGAGCTAATCGTTGAGATAATAAAAGCTCTCAAGGACACATTACTTGAGATACATTCTGACCCAGAAAAAATTCCCATACATGTTTTTGGGATTTCTGGAAGGATAACCCCCTTCATGTATTATCTGGGGGTAGACAGTTTTGATAGTAATACCTATGTCAAAGCTGCTCAGAATCTTCAGTTTTTTGTTTCGTACACTCAAAAAAAGAAATTCCACACGATAACTAGCAAAGACTTGGATTCATGTCCATTCTGTAACCGTATTAGGGGTCGGAATCTCCAGAGTGCAAAGAAAATATTGAAGAGTAAAAGTTACTATCGCTATTCCCTTGGTGGGCAAGAAGTGATCAAGTCAGATATTTATGGTATAATCGCTCTTCATAACCTGTCAGTTCAATTAAATCTTCTAGAAGAGCTAAAGAGGTATAATCCCAAATCCCGCGAATTTAAAGAGTGGCTTGTTAAGTATGCAAGTAACGACAACAAGCTTTTGAAAGTAGTCGCTAAGTTGTCCGCGATTGATAACGACTTTACTGAAATTGCCAGTGACTTAAGGGTTAGACTTCCACGGATTTCTGGGACTCGATTTTACACTCGTAAAATTTCCCTAAAGCGTGATCCTACTAAGTTTGACATCACAAAGCTACCTTATCAAATTTCTCCAGAGAAGAGAGTTATCTTGGTATTGGCGTGCACCCCCGAAAAGCCGTACTCTGAATCTCGGACACACAAGATTATTTTCAGATATCTTCAGGAACATGGCATCAATCTGGAAAAGATTGAAAAAGTTACTCTCTCTGGGATGTACGGTCCCGTCCCCCAAAACTTTGAAACAGAAACCCCAGTACTAGAATACGACTTTATACTGTCTTCCCGTACTCCAGAAGAGCAAATAGACTTGGTATCTACCCGGTTGAAGACGTTCTTAGAAAATCACGCGAAGACTAAACCCGTTATTGCATACATCGGGAGTGGAGCATATCGGAGAATTATCCAAAGAGTTCAAAAGGAACTAGAAGGGAAAGTTTCTATCACTCTCCTACCAAAGGAATCTCAGATGCGAAAGAGAGTTAATTCAGAAGTCAGGAAAAAGACTCATCTAAGGACTCTTGTAGCGACACTAAAGAAACTATTAAACACGAGTACTGAACCTTTTTAAATCCCCCTTCTCCCTTTCTTCTGGGGGTGAGGCAGTGACCGTGAAGGTCCGCTTTAACAAAGAAGTGAGAGACTACGCCAAGGGCGAGAAGGTGAAGGACTCCGTTCTCAAGCTCACCGAGACGGCCCTCGCTCAGGCCCTTGAGAAGTTCCACAGGAGAATGATTGTCATCGAAGGAGACAGCCTGAGGAAGGCTGAACTGGCTGGAATCCTCGCGGGAGCCTCTGCAAAGGTTCTAAGCGAGATAATCGACGAGCTGAAGGAGAAGAGGCTCCGCGACGAGAGCGAGGATAAAATCGAGGTTCTCTACGCCACCGATGCCCTTGGAGAGGAAACCTTCGGAAGGAAGCGCTACGAGGCTTTTAGAAAGCACTTCGACGTTCTGGCAGGTTCTGACGTTAACGTCAAGGCCGTAACCTTCAAGCACACCCGAGACATACTCGGAAGGACCTACGACCTCCTCGTTCTTGACCTCAGCTACGACTACTCCCCCAACGACCTCGGAAGGATAATCGAGACTGTCAGGGGAGGCGGCCTAATATTCGTGCTGGCTCACCCGTTCGAGAAGTGGAAGAACATGTGGACGGGCTTCCACAAGAGCCTCGTTACTCCCCCGTACACCATCGACGACGTCAAGAAGCGCTTCAACAGGAGGCTCATAAGAAAGTTCACGGAGCACGATGGCATCTACATAATCACCGAGAACGGGAAGGCCAAGAAGAAGCCCAAACGGAACAAGAGCCAGGCCAAGGTGAAGGCCAGAAAGGGCGTCGAGATTCCAGAGGAGACCGTCTTCCCGCGCGAGCTCTACGAGATGGCATTGACTGAGGGCCAGGTTGAAGTTCTGAAGGCCTTTGAGGAGCTGGTGGAGAACGAGGGTATGGTCGTTCTCACCGCCGACAGGGGCAGGGGTAAGAGCGTCTCCGTTGGAATAGCGGCGATAGGTCTGGCTTTGGCCCTGAAGAAGAGGACAAGGATAGTTGTTACTGCTCCCGAGCCAGAGAACGTTCAGAGCCTCTTCCGCTTCGCCAGGAGGGCTCTGGAAAAGCTCGGCTTCAAGCCCCACGTCGTTGAGGAGAAGGGTCTGATAAAGGAGCTCTACGCGAGGAAGATAGGCCTGCGCTATTATCCGCCGACCGAGGGCTACAAAAAGAATGCCGACCTCTACATCCTCGACGAGGCAGCTGGAATCCACGTGCCGATACTCCACAAGTACCTCAACAAGCCCCGCGTGGTTTACTCCTCAACGGTTCACGGCTATGAAGGAGCTGGAAGGGGCTTCTCCGTCAAGTTCCTCAAGAGGGCAAAAGAGAAGCGCCAGTTCAAGGAGCTCCACATGGACGAGCCGATACGTTATGCTGAAGGCGACCCGATAGAGAAGTGGCTCTTCGACGTTCTCCTGCTTGATGCGGAGCCGGTTAAGCTCACCGAGGAGGACTACGAGCTGATTAAGAAGAAGGAGGTCTACTTCGAGGAGCCCGACCTGGATGACTGGTTCGAGAACGACAGGGAAGACCTGAGGAACTTCGTCGGCATATACATCCTCGCCCACTACAAGAACAGACCGAGCGACGTGGCCCTTCTCGCGGATGCCCCCCACCACGAGGCTCGCGTTCTGCGGCTGAAGAACGGGAAAATAGTCACTGCCATACAGATAGCCAAAGAAGGAAACATCCCGAAGAAAGTAATAGACAAGATGGCCAAGGGCTACAAGCCGAGGGGCAACATAATCCCCGACATGATGGTGAAGCACCACTACCTGAAGGAGTTTGCCAAGCTTAAGGGCTACCGCATAGTCAGAATCGCCACGCATCCAGACGCGATGGATATGGGACTTGGAAGCAAGGCACTGGAGCTCCTCGAAAAGGAAGCGAGGGAGAAGGGCCTCGACTGGATAGGCTCGGGCTTTGGCGCGAGTGAAGAGCTCATACGGTTCTGGGTCAGGAACGGCTTTGCGGTTGTACATCTCAGCCCTGCTAGGAACCCCGTGAGCGGGGAATACACGGCCATAGTGCTCAAGCCCCTCAGCGAGAGGGCGGAGAAGCTCATAAAGAAGGCCAACGATGAGTTCAGAATCCGCCTCACGGAGTGGCTCGGCGATACTCACAGGGATTTGGAGCCCGAAATAGCGCGCTGGCTCTTTGAGAGTCCCTTCGGCGAGGCCGTGGATTATCCGATACACCTGACCGAGACGCAGAAGAAGCGCCTCGACGCCTTCACGGGCAAGGTGCTCACATACGATACTGTCGTTGATGCGGTGAAACCCATAGTTAAACTCTACTTCCTCGACGGCTGGATGAAACCGTATCTCGACGAGAGGCAGATAAAACTGCTGATTTACAGAGTCCTGCAGGCCCACAGCTGGGAAGAGACGGCCAAGCTCATCGACAGGACCGAGATGTTCACCATGATAGAGGTGCGCGACATAATCAGGGGGCTCTGGTACTACTATAAACGGGTAATTGGCTGAGGCCTTAAACTAACTTTTTATAGGATTGCCGCGTAATTCATCCGATGCATCCATCACAGCGGTGACAGCTATGTCAGGTAGCAACTGGGAGAAGATAGTTTCGATAACCAAGGAGGGGATGAGAAGTATTGGAATGATGCGGCGGAAGATAAGCAGGGGTAAGAGGATAGCATTGCTCATAGATGGCCCAAACATCCTCCGAAAGGAATTCGGTGTTAGGCTTGAGGACATAGTGGAGGCCCTTGAGGGTATTGGTGACCTCAGGGTTGCAAAGGTTATACTCAACCAGTACGCGCCCCAGGGGCTGATAGAGGCAGTTGCCAACCAAGGGTTTGAGGTGGTGGTAGTTTCTGGAGAGACCGGTGTCAAGCTTGCCGTTGAGGCAATGAGGGAGATCTACAACCCCAACATCGACGTAATTGCCCTCGCCACGAGAAACGCGGAGTTCCTACCGGTGATTCTCAAGGCAAAGGAGAAGGGAAAGGAGACGATAGTCATAGGAATAGAGCCCGGCTTCAGTGCGGCGCTCAAGCATGCCGCGGATTACACAGTAATCCTGACTCCAAAGGGTGAGGGAGAATGAAGGAGGCGCTCTTCAAGGTTCTCAAGCGTGGAGAGAAGGAAGTACCCCCCGAGAAACCCCCAAAGCCGAAGAGCAAGAGGAGCATAGGCCTCATCATCGATGGGCCGAACATCCTCAGGAAGGAGTTCGGGATAAAGCTGGAGGACATAGTGGAGGCACTCGATAGGATCGGCAAGATTCGTGTGGCCAAGGTCGTTCTCAACCAGTACGCGCCCCAGGGGCTGATAGAGGCGGTGGTTAACCAGGGGCTTGAGCCGATAATCGTTGCCGGCGACACCGACGTGAGGATAGCGATAGAGGCTATGGAGCTCATATACAACTCTGACGTTGAGGTAATCGCATTGGCGACGCGTGACGCGGATTTTCTGCCCATAATCAACGAGGCCAAGAGGAAGGGAAAGGAGACGATAGTTATAGGAGTTGAGCCGGGCTTTTCTGTGGCCCTTCAGAATGCCGCCGATTACGTTATCAAAATGGAAAGCAAAGGGGGAGAGTTGTCCGGGGGCAAATAGCTTTTAAATCCTTTTCCTAGCCTATCTTGGTGGGAGAAGTGATAGTTGAAATCGTCGCGTTCATTGTGGGGCTCGCCTTTCTAATCAAGGGAAGCGATTTCTTCGTAGAAGCAGCCTCGCGCGTGGCGAAGGGCTTTGGGGTGAGCGAGTTCATCATAGCGCTCGTTCTGGCCAGCATAGCGACGACCCTGCCTGAGGTAACGGTATCGGCGCTGGCAGCATACGGTGGAAACAGTGGTATAGCCCTTGGAAACGCCATCGGAAGTGCGCTGGCGAACATCGCCCTGATACTTGGAATATCCTCACTCATCCTTCCGCTCAACGTTGAGGCGACCGCCTGGAAGAATTCCCTCTTCATGGTCGTCGTTACTGCATATGCCGCTTTCCTAATGTATGACGGGACGATAAGCAGGCTCGACGGGGCGAGCTTAATCCTTATCTACTTCGGCTTCCTCTACTACCTCTACCGGAAGCACATGGTCCTTGAGGAGATGAACGCCGGGCGCGGCAATCCGAAGAGGGATGTCCTCATAATGCTCGGCAGTGGTCTTGTGGTAGTTGTCGGTGCGAGGCTGGTCGTCGACAGCGCGGTAACTCTCGCGAGGGCAATGGGAGTCCCGGAGGTCGTCATAGGGCTTACCCTCGTCTCAATAGGGACATCCCTCCCGGAGCTCACCAACTCCCTCATGGCAACGCTCAAGAAGCTTCCCAACATCAGCGTCGGCAACATAATCGGTGCCAACATCCTCGACGTGCTCATGGTCATAGGCATCGCCTCGGTGATAAGGCCCATAGGGGTTGATCCGGGCATATTCTCATTCACCCTCCCACTGACGCTGGTGGTCATGGTAATCCTTACACTCTCCCTGCGCCTCACCGGAAAGGTGAGCAGGATCACTGGGGTAGTCTTCCTGGCGATATACTCTTACTTCCTCTACGTCCAGTTCAGCACTTGAGTTACATTTTTGTTTTCCCCATTTCTGGGAAGCAAAGCTTTATTTAGTCCATATATTACCCCCTTATTGAAACGTACAACCAATTACTGGAGGTGACATCATGAGAAGGTTTGCCGCGCTGTTCATCCTGCTGCTCCTCGTTGGGGCCATCGGTGCTGCAAGGCCCGTAAAGGCTCAGGAGGAGCTTACCGTCTACTCATATGACAGCATAGAGTGGTGGATGAAGGAGATAATCCCGATATTCGAGGAAAAGTACGGCGTTAAGGTTAATCTCGTCCTCATAGGCGACGCTGGAGAGGTCCTCAACAGGCTCATCCTCGAGAAGGACAACCCCCAGGCTGACGTCGTCGTTGGAATAGACAACAGCTACCTCGCGAAGGCTATAGATGCAGACGTTCTCGAGCCCTACAAGCCTGAGAACGTCGACGTCATTCCCCAGTGGATAATCGATAACTTCGACCCGACGTTCCACCTCACGCCCTACGACTACGGCTACATAGCCATCAACTACCGCAAGGACATGGTGCAGAACCCGCCAACCAGCCTTGAAGACCTCACCAAGCCCGAGTGGAAGGGCAAGCTCATCATCGAGGATCCGAGGACCAGCTCGCCGGGAATGGCCTTCCTCCTGTGGACAATAGCGGTTTACGGTGACGACTGGCTCTACTACTGGGAGAAGCTCAAGGAGAACGACGTTCAGATCGTCGAGGGCTGGAGTGCTGCTTGGAGCGCCTTCACCAAGGGTGAGTATCCGCTTGTGCTGAGCTACGCCACCTCGCCAGCCGCAACCGTTTACTACGAGAACAACACCAACATCGGCGCGGTTGCCTTCAAGGAGGGCAACTACCTCCAGATTGAGGGTGTGGGACTGGTCAAGGGCGCCAAGCACCCTGACCTGGCCAAGAAGTTCATAGAGTTCCTCATCAGCGAGGAGGCCCAGGAGAAGCTTCCGGTCAACCAGTGGATGTACCCAGTCAACAAGAACGTCCAGCTCCCGGAGGTCTTCCAGTACGCAGTGAAAATCGACAAGCCTGTTACTGTTGACCCGAAGGCCATCGAGGAGAACTACGAGGCCTGGCTCAAGCAGTGGACCGAGCTCATGGTCGAGGGCAAGAGCGCTGACGAGATACTCGGCAAGACCACTACCGAGAGCACCAGTGAGAACGGTGGAATCTGTGGGCCCGCTTTGATTGTTGCCCTTGCAGTTGTCCCGCTCCTCCTCAGGAGGAGGGGCTGAGCCTTTCTCCTCTTTTCTCCATACCGTAACTTTTATAAGACTCCCCCTGAACCTCTAACCCGAGGGCCCGTAGCCTAGCAGGATAGGGCGCCGGCCTTCTAAGCCGGAGGTCGCGGGTTCGAATCCCGCCGGGCCCGCCATTCTCGAAATAATCGCTTCCATGCGCCTCACCTTCTCTAAATGCTCTTTAAGAAGCTTGTTTGTGAGGGCCGAGATGTTAAAGCCCTCTTCCCTAAGACCGCCGACCACTTCCTCATCAAGGTACAAATGAACGCGCGTCTTTCGCCTCTTTTCGGACTTATCTCCGTTGAGAGCCCCGCTATATTTAGGCCCACTTTGTCCCAACATGGCCCACCATTGTGATAATGGACGGAGGTCGATATTAAAACTGCGGTCATAGTCCTTTGCTGGAATTTTGCGTCACTGCGTTTTATTCAAGCTTTTTGATTGTTTTCCTTAGGACAAAAGCCGAAACTTTCTTATATATGGTTGTAATAATCCCATAAGAAATCATAGGGGTGATATCCATGCCGGATGAGAAAAAGCTGACGTTTAGTGATGGATTCCGATTTGGGCTTGGGTTTTTCACGGCAGGAATAGTGTTCTACATTATAATACTGATCATAACAATGCTAGTCCTTGGTGCTATGATGGGCACAGCAACTATGCACTAAAAATCCTGGAACTGTTGGGATTCATGCGTTAAGCACTATCCTTTTTGTTTTAGCAATCTCGGCAATCGGAAGAAATTAACTCGGTGGGGGCGGTGGCGGTGCCGTTGTTCGGGAAGAAGGATGAACCTAAAGAATTGCCGGAGCATATTGAGACTACCGAGAAAGTGGTTGCTAAGAAGGTGTATTTGATTCCTGACGAGCCGACTGTTCAGGTTTATGGCATGGAGGAGATAATAAAGTCTCAGTTGCTCGGCAAGGAGGTTGTTGCAGGCACTCTGATTGAGATTGAGACCATGTCCGGTTTGCCTTTTGACGAGAAGGTTCTCAAGAAGATGGGTGGTGCCCTGAAGGTGCGGTTTAAGGTCTGGAAGGTAAAGCCAGAAAGCAGGGGCATCGTCTCTGAGGAGACCAAGATCATAATCGAGGGGCGGATAAGTAAGGTTGATATGGAGGCCTTCATCGATAAGTGCTTGGGTATCCTCATATTGCTCGAAGAGGAAGCTTCTATGCCTGTTGGGTATTCTGAGCTCAGGCACTTTGTTAAGGGGGGCGTGGATCTCAGAAAGCTGGATATTCAGACCAAGTCGAAGTTGTTAGATTTATTGTATGAAATAGAAGAGAATTGCTTGAAAGCCATTCTGGATCGGAATCAGGGCTACCTTGGCATCAGGGCGCTTGAGTGTGTTCACAAGTTAAGAGGTATCTTGGAAGGAAGGTCTTAAGGAAAAGAAGGCGGCTGCCTGTCGTGAGGTGGTAACATTGAATACTAACACAAAAACATGGGTAGTGATTCCCCTCATAGTGCTTTTTGTTTATATTGCAATTATTGGGGCGTGGGTTGGTGCTAAAACACAAAATGACACTACCTTGCAATTCATATTAGTCATAGCGAACATTTTAATGGCAGGTGTTGTTGCCATTCAAGCAATGGCTACTGCGGAAGCAACAGAACAGGCAAAAAAGCAGGCAGAACTAATGAATGAAACCCTTATTGAGATGAGAAAACAGCGCCTGAATATTGAGGAATACAAAAACTATCTCGTTGAATATCTTAGGTACCTTGTCTTGAGATTGGAAGGAAATACAACAAGTGGCTATCAACACGTTGAAGAGCCTTACCTGTTTATCTCAAGGAGATACAAGAATAGGATTGGCACATCTTCTCTTTCTCCTGCAGAAGAGGGTTTCATACGGAGGATCTCAAGATTCATCGAGAGGTTCCTTGAGGCACATGGTTTGGAACCTCAGGAAATAAAGGAGTATAACGGTTTAATCTCCAACTACGGCAGGGGTAAAGATAGCCAACTTTTGAAAACTATTCGGAGGAGATCTGAGGAGCTTCTGAAAATTGCAGAGCCTATTTTCCAGAGGGTTGAAGAGATGGGTGATAAAAGGTTAGAGGAAGAAATCCTGAAAATCCTTGAATCTTAGGTAGCTTGTCCGGTATGCATAGTTTTCTTTTTCAATGTCTTGCTTATTCGAGTCAAATGGATACAACATAAGAAGAATCAACAAAAGAAAGAAATCTCACGGATACAGCCTGCTCGGCGTCCTCGGGAAGAGCGTGGCCCAGCGGACGTGGTCGAGCTTGAGGACCCAGGCGACGAGCCTCTCCAGGCCGAGGCCGAAGCCGCTGTGTGGAACGCTGCCGTACTTCCTCAGGTCGAGGTACCACTCGTAGTCCTTCGGATCCATGCCCTCGTCGAGAATCCTCTGCACGAGCTTGTCGTAGTTGTCCTCACGCTCTGATCCGCCGATTATCTCGCCATACCCTTCTGGCGCGAGCATATCGGCAGCCAGGACCTTCCTCGGGTCCTCCGGGTCTTCCTTCATGTAGAAGGCCTTGATGTGCTTCGGATAGCCGTAGACGAAGAACGGGCTCTCGAACTCCTGAGTCAGAATCCTCTCCTCGTCGGCGCCCATGTCCTCGCCCCACTCTATCTCTATGCCCTTGCTCTGGAGTATGTCTATCGCCTCGTCGTAGCTTATCCTCGGGAACGGCGGAACCGTGTTCTTGAGTGTCGTTAAGTCCTTCCTGAAGGCCTCAACGTCGCTCCTCCTGAGCTCAAGCGTCCTCTGCACCATGTAGCTGATGAGCTCCTCTTCGACCTTCATGATGTCCCAGAGGTCCATCCATGCTGCCTCGAGCTCGAGGTGCCAGAACTCGGTGAGGTGCCTCCTCGTCCTGCTCTTTTCAGCCCTGAAGCTCGGCGTGAGCGACCAGACCTTCTCGAGGCCGAAGATGGCCGCCTCGAGGTAGAGCTGGGCCGACTGGCTTAGGTAGGCGTAGCGGTCGAAGTACTTGAGCTTGAAGAGCGTTGCGCCGCCCTCAACTGCCCCTGTGACGAGTATCGGCGGGAAGACCTCGTACCAGCCGTCCTGGAGGAGCCACTCGCGAGCGGCCTGCATCATGGTTGCCTTGACCTTCATTATGCTCGCGACCTTCGGCGAGTGGAGGTGCAGGTGCCTCACGTCGAGCAGGAACTCGTCGCTCGCGTCCTTCGTTATCGGGAAGAACTCGACGTTCTGGATGACCTGAATCTTATCGGCCTGGACCTCCACACCCGTCGGAGCGCGGGGGTCGGCCTTAACGGTACCTTCGATTATGACGCTCGACTCAATTCCGACCTTCTTGGCCTCGGCGTAGGCCTCTTCGCTCAGCTCCTTCTTGAATATCGTCTGGACTATTCCGCTCGAGTCTCTAAGCACTATGAAGACCTTCTTACCGACTTCCCTCTTTCTGTAAACCCATCCGGCGAGCTTGACGCGCTTACCTTCCATATCGGGTCTAACGTCCGCGCAATAAATCTTATCAATCATCATTACCACCTCCAGAGGCTTTGAGACTTCGTTTATAACGGTAACGATAGCCCACTCAGAAGAGCGTCAATTCATCCAGGGCTCGAGGGCAGTTATTCCCTTCCTTATCATCAGTATCGGCGGCATGGCCCTACTTTTCATTTCCAGCATTTAAATTCTTTGGGCGATTTTATGTCGTTATGTCAAAACTTTTAAGTATCCAGATGGCAGATATCCAAAGGGTGATGGGATGTTTGCGCTCATTGGTACGGTGGTCGATGCTGAGAAGGTTTTGAAAAATCATGCAGTTTTGGTGGATGGAACTGAAATAATCGACGTCCTTCCCTCAGATAGGCTCAGAGAATACGGAGTCGGTGAAATCTACGGTGGCGATGGTTACCTCGTTCTGCCTGGTCTAATCAACGCCCACACCCACGTTGCGATGGCCAAGTTCCGGGGACTTGGAGAGGATCTGCCAATAGAGCGCTGGCTGAACGATGTTATATGGCCCGCTGAACTCGAGTGGAAGCCAGAGGAGATTCGCCGCTGGGCACTCCTCGGAATGGCCGAGGCCCTAGCGAGCGGCTCGACAACGATAAACGACCACTACTTTTTCGCTGACGAGATAGCAAAGGCCGCTCAGAAACTGGGAATACGGGCCTTCATCGGGCAGACGATGATGGACTTGGTGGACTTTCCTTTGGCAGAGCCTGAAGAGGGCTTCAAATTCTTCAAGCGGTGGGAGGGCAAAGACGAACTGGTTAAGCCCACTTTAGCTCCCCATGCAACGAATACGGTCTCACTTGAACTCATGCGTGAAATCGGCGACTTTGCCCGCGAGAGAAACGCTCTAATCCACGTCCACCTTTCCCAGAGCAGAGAAGAGGTCAGGGCCGTTAAGGAGCGCTATGGCCTCGCTCCCGTGGAATACCTTGCTAAAGCTGGCGTTCTTGATGGGGACCTCATCGGTGTGCACGGAATATACCTGAGCGACGAGGAAGTTAAAATCTACTCCAGGAGCGGCGCTTCCCTCGTCCACTGCTCCCTCAGTATGGCGAAGCTTGAGGCCAGGATAGCTCCGATAATTGAGCTTTACGAGGCAGGGACGAACATAGCACTGGGCAACGACTCGCCAAACCCCGTTGGCGTTATGGACATGTTCACTGAAATGCGCTTTGCGGCCGTGCTTAACAAGGTCTGGCGGAAAAGGACGGACGTGGTTACGGCGAAAGATGCCTTAACCTGGGCGACCGTCGGGGGGGCCCAGGCTTTGAAGCTTAAAGCTGGGCTGATAAAACCCGGCTATCTTGCCGACCTGGTGCTCATAAACGCGAGGAAGTCCCAGTTCCTTCCAGGAAGGGAAGTCTACTCGCACATCGTCTACTCCACAAGGGGAAGCGATGTCGAGCTCGTTGTTGTGAACGGAGAAATAGTCTATAAAAACGGCGTCCTGGTAAAGCTTGGAAAAACGCTGGAAGAATTATGGGAAGAACTCAGACCTTCCGAACGATGAGCTTGACGCCATCAACGTTGATGACCTCGACGGTGTCCCCTATCTTCAGCCTCTCCTCGCTGAGGGCTATCCACTTATCCCCCTCGAGCTCGACGAGGTAGTGCTCCTTTCCGACCTCGACAACCTTTCCCCTTTTACCTTTGAGCTCGAAGGTGTACTTCGGCTTTCCGACGTCCTGGACGTCCCTCTTGATGTACTTCCCGATGACCATGTAGGAAATCACTGCCGCCACGAGTGAAACGACGAAGGACTCGGTGAAGCCCCAGCCGAAGCCGAGGAGTAGCCCGAGGACGGCGAAGGCAACGCCTATGGGCGTTATGAACGCAGTGACCATCATGTCGAGCACTATTATCAGCAGCCCCAAAATTAAGAGGGAGATGGGAAGGGCATCCATGGCCGCTCACCATTGGCCGTTAGCCCATAATGTCCTTAAGCGTTTCGAGGTCAAGATTACTGGAGTTCCCTGCTTCCTCAACGGGCTTCTTTTCGCTCTTCGGTGCCTTTGGCAGTTCGGTGTCCTTCACCTTCTGGAGGATTCTCAGCAGGCCTATCAGCGCCTCGGTATCGTACGGGACGATGAGGTTGCCGTACTTGGCCAGTTCAGGAAGCTTCTCGATGTACTGGAGGGTTAGGTACTTCTCGTCTGCCATCTTCAGCGCCTCAAGGACCTTCCTTATGGCCTCGGCCTGGCCCTCCGCGATGAGTATCTGTCTCTGCTTCTCACCTTCGGCTCTCAATATTGCTGCTTGCTTCTGTCCCTCGGCCTCTTTGATGGCGCTCTCCTTCTTACCTTCCGCGAGGAGAATCATGGCCCTCTTCTCACGCTCGGCAGTCATCTGCTTGGCCATTGCCTCCTGGATGTCCTTCGGCGGGTCAATCCTCTGTATCTCGACGCGCGTTATCTTGACACCCCAGCGGTCGGTTATCTTGTCGAGCTCTTCCCTAAGCCTAGCGTTGATGATGTCCCTGCCGCTTAGGGTTTCATCAAGCTCCATCTCACCGATTATTGCACGCAGGTTGGTCTGGGCGAGCTTGACGATAGCCAGGAGGAAGTCGCTGACGTTGTAGACGGCCTTAACAGGGTCGAGAATCTGGTAGTAGACGACGGCATCGACGGTGACGACGACGTTATCCTTACAGATGACTTCCTGTGGTGGAACATCCACGACGTGTTCGCGCATGTCCACGACTCTTACGCGTTCCATGAAGGGTATTATGAAGTGTATTCCTGGCTCGAGGATTCTGTTGAACTTTCCGAGCCTCTCGACGAGGCCCTTCTGGTACGGTCGGATCACTTTGACGCTCAGCAGGAGCATTATCAAAAGAAAAACTCCCAGAATCAGCAGGGCGGCACTTGCGAAGGCAGACATTACCATCACCCACGGTTAGTTTTCAAACTCAAAAGAATAAAAATGCTTATAAACATTTCTGTTGAAGGACGACTTTATAAACCCCCTTGCCCCGATAAGCTCGGGTGAGAGAAAATGGGAAGGCCAGTCTTCCTTGGCAAGGCTTACGTTCACTGGTGTGGAGAGTGCAACGTTCCGCTCATCGGCGAGAGCTGTGCGGTTCACGGAAAGGAGGGCGTCTTCAAGCTCAACATCACTCCGCCCGGCGACCTGCGCTTCGCCTTCGAGAGGGACATCGAGTTCATCCGCTCGGTCTTTAAGGAGCACTACGGTGTGGATATCGGCGAGCTCTTCGATGGAAAGGTCGTCCTGCTCAACAAGACCCCAGGCGAAGATGACGCCTACGAGATAATCCTTGACGGCTACGTCTTCGGCTGGCTCCGCTTTGACCCCATCGAGCTCCGCTGGAAGCCGGGCTTAAAGGTCGAGGGTGCAATCGCCCTGTGGAAGCGCTTTGGGAAGACAATGAAGAAGTGGATAATCGTTGATGAGGGCGCGATAGAGCCCATCCGTAGCGGCTCGAACCTCCTTTCGGTCGGCATCTTGGAGGCCGAAGAGAGCATACAGCGGAACGATGACGTTGTTATCATCTCCCCAAACGGCGAGGTCGTAGCGACGGGCATAGCGAAGAAGGACTACGAGGCGTTAGTGGCCAAGGAGCGCGGAACTGGAGTGAAGGTCCGCAGACAAAAAAACGTAACCTACCGCGAGGGCAGAAAGGCCACGATGGAAGACGTCCTCAGGGCCAACAGCATCGAGCTGGAGAAGAAGGTAGAAGAGGCAAGGCGCTTCATGAGGAAGACCGCAATGCGCTACGCTGACCTGCCGATAGCGGTGGCCTTCTCCGGAGGAAAGGACAGCCTTGCCGTTCTCGGCTTGGCCCTGGAAGAGTTCGGAGATGAGGGCTTCACCGTCTTCTTCAACAACACCGGAATAGAGTTCCCCGAAACGCTTGAATACGTCGAAGAGCTCAGGAAGGAGCTTGAGCCAAAGGGCATAAAGTTCGTCGTTGCAGATGCCGGCGACGCCTTCTGGAGGGCACTTCATGTCTTCTCCCCGCCTGGGAGGGACTACCGCTGGTGCTGTAAGGTCACAAAACTTGGTCCGATAACGATGGCGATAAAGGAGAACTACCCGAAGGGCATCCTGATGTTCGTCGGCCAGAGGAAGTACGAGAGCATAAAGCGCTTCAAGCAGCCAAGAGTGTGGAAGAACCCGTGGGTGCCCAACGAGACCGGGGCCTCGCCGATATTCCACTGGCGTGCCCTTGAGGTGTGGCTCTACATCTTCTCCCGCGGGCTGAAATACAACCCCCTCTACGAGGAGAGACTCGATAGGATAGGCTGCTTCCTCTGTCCGAGCTCATCTCTGGCGGAAATCTACACGCTGAAGGAGGAGAAGCCCGAGCTCTGGGCTAAGTGGGAAAACGAGCTGGAGCGCTGGAGGAGGCGCTTCAACCTTCCTGAGGAGTGGATAACCTACGGCTTCTGGCGCTGGAAGAAGCTGAGCAAGGGTGAGAAGGCGATAGCGAAAAAGCTCGGCGTTGAGATTCCGGAAGAGCGCTCCTGGGAGCCAGTCAGGTACTCCATCGAAGAGGAAAACGGCGTCTTCACCGTCCGCTTCAACACCGTCGTTAACCTCAAGAGGATTCGTGAAGTTGTCCCAATCCTCGGGGAAGTTGAGGAAGGCGAAAACTACATAAGGGCGGGGAAGGTTACCTTTAGAGTAGACGGCGCCTACACAGAAGACTTCAACGAAGGGGTTCAGGCCTACTACCTCGTCAAGAGGGCCTACGAGTGCGTTGGCTGCGGCGTTTGCGTCGGCAAGTGTCCAGAAGGGGCGCTGAGCATAGACCCCGTGAGCAAGAAGATAGTGGTTGACGGCTCGCTCTGCACACACTGCAGGGAGTGTATGGACGTATGCCCCCTCTTAAAAATCAAAAACCCCGAGGAAGGAAGCCAGCTCTAATCGGGTTATTCTTGATTTTCTTTCTCTCAATGCTTCCCCTCGCTAACGGGCAGGGCTACGACTACGAAATAAACGCCTACGCCGTCTACTTTGAGGTTGTCAGCTCCGACTTCATAAAGGAGGACATCGAGATAGATCTCACCTCCCACACGAACCTGAGCCAGTACGTCATCTACACGGACTACCCCGTGGAGAACCCGAGCGCCGTGATGGACTTTGGTGAGGGGGTATCCCTGATAAACGTGACTGTTCGGGAGGTTCTCGGAGGAACGAACGCGATTTACCTCAACTTTCCGACGCTGAAATCAGGCCAAAGCGCCAAGATACGGCTCAGTTTCACTACCCGGGGGATGATAAGTGAGGTCGATGGCAAGGAGCAGTTCACATACTACATAAAGTTCAGCCAGCCCGTCGGGCTGTTCCACATGCAGCTCCTCATCCCGAAGGGATACGCCATACTCTCACCTATAATCCCCTCGCCCGACAAAGTGGAGAGCTCAACGAACAGGCTTCTCCTGGAGTGGACGCGCAGCAACATACGCGCTGGCGACGAGTTCTACTTCATCGTTGGCTTTTCAGGCGAGATCAAGATTAATCAGCCCTCAATATGGGGCTACGTTGGTATTTTCGCTCTTGGTCTGCTCCTCGGGGCGGGCGGTGTCTATGGCTACGTCCTCTACCGTGAGAAGAAGCGCGAGAGGGAAAGGGAGCACCTGAGGAGCGACGAGGAGAAGATTATGGCAATCCTCCGTGAGGGTCCAGTTCTCCAGAGCGAGCTCGCTGAAAAGCTCGGCGTTTCCAAAGCGAAGGTCAGCATAATCCTCCGCGAGATGGAGGAGAAGGGCCTTATAACGCGCGTGAAAGAGGGCAGAACCTACCGCATCTATATCAAAGAGTAGCTTTATAAACCGCTCCTCTCTTCTTCCCACTGGTGAGAGACATGGAGGAGTATTTCATCTGTCCTGAGTGCGGTAGCGATGACGTTGAAGTCATCAAAGAGAGAGGAAGGGAGCTTACCCTTCGCTGCAACGAGTGCGGCAACGTGTGGATCATAACGCTTCCCAAGCTCGTAAAGGTTCCGCTCATAGTGAGCAAGCACGAGAGGAGCTTCAAGACCTTCGCGGAGCTCCCAGAAGGCGAGGAAATCAAGGTCGGCGACATAGTTGAAACCGAGGACGATGAGGTTAGAATTACCGGCATAGAGCTCGAAGGCGATAAACGGGTGAACAAGGCCAAGATAGGCGAGATAAAGACCCTCTGGGGCGAGAGCTTGACCTACCCAAAGGTTATAGGCGTCTCCATCTACCTTCCCAAGGGTGTCACGCAGTCATTCAAGGTCAAGGTGAACAGGAACGAGGAGTTCGTCATTGGCGAGGTCCTCGAGGTTGGCGGCTACACATTCAAAATAGAGAAGATAAAGACCGAGAGGAAGATGCTCCGCCACGGAAAGGCGAGGGCCGACGAGATAGTTAGACTGATGGGCAGGCCGATAAGGGCCAGGGCCAGCAGGAGCCTCGAGATTTATCGCGGTTACGAGGGGGAGTGAGCCTTCCCACTCTTCCCTCATCCTACCCGCGATGATGACCTTGGCCGCTGCTGAGGTGTGATGAGGCCCATCGAAAGCCTTTTAAATATCCTCATGAAACTGAGCACGCAAACTCGATGAACGATGAAGTTTCGGAGGGATGAAGGATGGCGAAGCCAAGCTACGTCAAGTTTGAGGTTCCAGCTGAGCTTGCTGAGAAGGCCCTTGAGGCTGTCGAGCTCGCTCGCGACACTGGAAGGATAAGGAAGGGTACCAACGAGACCACCAAGGCCGTCGAGAGGGGCCAGGCTAAGCTCGTTGTTATAGCTGAGGACGTTGACCCGGAGGAGATCGTTGCCCACCTCCCGCCGCTGTGCGAGGAGAAGGAGATCCCGTACATCTACGTCCCGAGCAAGAAGGAGCTCGGCGCTGCCGCTGGTATTGAGGTTCCAGCTGCCAGCGTCGCTATCCTTGAGCCCGGCAAGGGCAGGGAGCTCGTTGAGGAAATCGCTATGAAGGTTAGGGAGCTCATGAAGTGAGCTCCTTTTCCTCCTTTCACTCACGGAAAGGTTTAAGTTCATCACTGCGAGGGGATTTTTAGACTAAGGGGTGTGAGAAATGAGCGACGAAGGATACCCAGCTGAGGTTATTGAGATCGTCGGCAGGACCGGCGTCACTGGTGGCGTTACTCAGGTCAAGGTCAGGGTTCTTGAGGGCCGCGACAAGGGCCGTGTCATAAGGAGGAACATTAAGGGCCCTGTCCGCGTCGGAGACATAGTCATCCTCAGGGAGACTGAGAGGGAAGCTAGGGAGATCAGGGCCAGGAGGTAATGGCGATGGCCAGGTGGAACGTCTGCTCATACTGTGGAAGGGAGTTCGAGCCGGGAACTGGAAAGATGTTCGTCAGGAACGATGGCAGAGTGCTCTTCTTCTGCTCCAGCAAGTGCGAGAAGTACTACTTCATGGGCAGGAACCCAAGGAAGCTCAAGTGGACCAAGGCCTTCCAGGAGGCCCGCCTTCAGAGGGCCAAGAGGGAGAAGTGATTTCTTTCTTTTCTTAGTAATTTTAGCTCAACGTGCTTTTTTGTCAGTCCTTAATTTTGAGTGGGCGAAACAGTTAAATACTATGAAAACGTTACTGTTTATGATAACCCCGTTGGGGGGGTCGGATGCGACAGAAAGTTGTATGGTTCATACTTGGAGTTTTAGTTGGAAGTCTGTTTGTAGTCTCCGCGTATCCGACGACCGACAACATTCAGTACGGCACTCCAGAGTTGCAGAAGATTGTTAAGGACAACTACACCACTTACCTTATTTACAGTGCCAATGGTCTCCCGCTGAAAGTAGAGGATGTTCAGAAAGTAGTGCAGGAGTTCGTCCTTGAAAAAGCGCCGAAGGCGAAGTGGCATGTTTACGCTGTCCCCGAGCTTCCAAGTGATACGGTTCTGGCCGGCTATGGAATAAAGATGACAAAAGATGGGCGGGTTGACATTCTCATACTGGCCACTAGAAAAAGTGCTTCCGTTCAACCACTGAAGATTCAGAACGAGCTAATAGAGTGGAGCAAAACAGCGCCAAAGTTTATGCCTGATGTTGTTCCTAAAGAGAAAATAGGAGTTCCAGAAGGTTGGGAAGCTAAGAGCGTTGACAGTGAGGGGAATATCAGGGTGTATTCCAGCGAGAGTTCACCATACTGGCACAACTTTGGCAAGGTGGAACTTAGGAAGGATGATCCCCCATATGGCAAGTTATATGCTCAGTTTTATATGTGGGGCCTCTGGAACGACAATGACCCAACAACCGAGACGTTTGCATGCACTAGGGATGAAAATAACAGAGGAACTTATTGGGTTACTCCAGGAATTGCTTTAGGTGACAATTACGGGGATTACTTTACTGATGACATTAAAATAACTCACGACTGGGGCGTTGAGTCCGCTCTTCAAGGACGCCTAACTCTGATGAAGCCAGCAGGGATAATCAACGAATATGAGACTGTAACAGTGAACGTTGGTCCGGTTTCATATCCATTGGCAATTGGAGGATACAAAGTTTACGGAGACGCTATTGATCCCCAAGCTGTGTGGGATTTCAGCATACCTTACAACGGAGATTCTTCACATCATACCATTGAGTTTATGCCAGCTTCAGAAGGAGAAGTTAAAGAAGCTGTTCTCCATGACGGAAACTGGCACAGTGTTATCAACGTCAAACTCTGGGCAAAATTTAGACATAAAACAATAATAGGGATTATAGACAGCCACGAAAGCTGGGCTGCGGTAACTTGGATGGTGAAGGTTGGATAAATATCGTTTCTTTTTTCCTAATCTCTTTTGTTTCCAAAAAACCTATTAACCAACCCAGCAACTATTTTTGGTGTTGCCAATGGCGGACAGGAAGATAGAGCGTACTCTGGTCATTATCAAGCCCGATGCCGTCGTTAGGGGCTTGATGGGTGAAATAATTTCCAGATTCGAGAAGAAGGGCCTGAAAATCGTTGGCATGAAGATGATATGGATCGACCGCAAGCTGGCGGAGAAGCACTACGAGGAGCACAAAGGCAAGCCCTTCTTCGAGCCGCTGATTGACTACGTAACCAAGGCTCCGAGCGTCGTCATGGTAGTCGAGGGACGCTATGCCATAAGCGTCGTTAGGAAGATGGCGGGTGCAACCGACCCGAAGGATGCCGAGCCTGGAAGCATAAGGGGCGACTACGGCCTTGACGTTGGCGACGCCATATACAACGTTATCCACGCCAGCGACAGCCCGGAGAGCGCAGAGAGGGAGATAAAGCTCTACTTCAGCGAGGACGAGATATTCGAGTACTGGAAGGCCGCCGACTGGTTCTACCACACCCACGCCAAAGCAAAGAAGGAGTACATGGACAAGATGGACTGAATGGGTGCTAAACCTTCTTCATTCTCTTTTCTCCAGATTGCGGAGGACACGCAAACCCAATGAATGCCCAGATGAGTGCTGCTGCCAGCTCCTCGAGCATTCTACCAACTATGCAGTATTACCACTGAGACTTTTAATTTTTCCGTCCGAACGAACCCTTTAAAAACTCCCGCCGGAGTATCTTCCAGAGGTGAGGGAAATGAAGAGGATTAGGCAGCCGATCATAGCTGTTCTCGGTCACGTTGACCATGGAAAAACCACGCTCCTTGACAGGATCAGGCGCACAAACGTCGCCGGCAAAGAGGCCGGCGGAATAACCCAGCACATAGGAGCAACTGAGGTGCCGATAGATGTCGTCAAGCAGCTCGCTGGCCCGCTCATCAAGCTATGGAAGGGCGAGATAAAGCTCCCAGGATTGCTCTTCATAGACACGCCGGGCCACGAGGCATTCACGAGCCTGCGCGCGAGGGGTGGTAGCCTGGCAGATTTGGCGGTTCTCGTTGTCGATATAAACGAGGGCTTCCAGCCTCAGACAATAGAGAGCATCGAGATCCTCAGGAAGAACAGGACGCCATTCATCGTTGCGGCCAACAAGATAGACAGGATAAAGGGCTGGAAGATTGAAGAGGACGAACCCTTCCTCGTCAACGTCAAGAAGCAGGATCAGAGGGCCCAGCAGGAGCTTGAGACCAAGCTCTGGGAGCTGATAGGCAAGTTCTACGAGATGGGCTTCCAGGCGAACCGCTTTGACCGCGTCCAGAACTTCACCCGCGAGCTGGCGATAGTACCAATCTCGGCCAAGTACGGCATAGGTGTCCCCGAGCTGCTCGTCCTTATCGCGGGTCTCAGCCAGAAGTACCTGGAGGAGAAGCTCAAGATTGAAGTTGAAGGCCCGGCACGCGGCACAATCCTCGAAGTCAGGGAAGAGATCGGTCTCGGAACTACCATAGACGTCATAATCTACGACGGAACGCTCCACAAAGATGATACAATCGTCGTGGGTGGCAAGGACAAGGCGATAGTGACGAAAATCCGCGCTCTGCTCAAGCCCAAGCCTCTCGACGAGATACGCGACCCGCGCTTCCGCTTCGACCAGGTTGACGAGGTTACAGCTGCTGCGGGTGTCAAGATAGCCGCTCCCGGCCTTGAGGAGGCCCTTGCAGGCTCGCCGGTCATCGCCGCCCGCTCCGATGAGGAGGTCGAGAAGGCCAAGCAGGAGATACTCAGCCAGATACAGAGCGTTGTCATAAGCACCGGCAAGGTCGGTGTGATAGTCAAGGCCGACACCCTCGGCTCTCTGGAGGCCCTCAGCAAGGAGCTCCAGGAGAAGAACATCCCAATAAGGAAGGCCGACGTCGGGAACATCAGCAAGACCGACGTCATGGAAGCTTTGAGCGTCAAGGATGAGGAGCCCAAGTACGGCGTCGTCCTCGGCTTCAACGTCAAGGTGAACGAGGACGCTGAAGAGGTTGCTAAGGCTAGGGGCGTGCCCATATTCACAGGCAACATCATCTACAAGCTCATCGAGGACTACGAGGCGTGGGTCAAGGCCGAGGAGGAGAAGAAGAAGCGCGAGCTGCTCAGCAAGGTCACCTTCCCGGGCGTCATCAGGCTCTATCCGGACGAGCGCTACATCTTCAGGAGGAGCCACCCGGCGATAGTCGGTATAGAGGTAGTCGAGGGCAGGATAAGGCCCGGCGTCACGCTCATCAAGCAGAACGGCCAGAAAGTTGGAGTTATTAAGTCCATCAAGAACCGCAACGACTTCGTGCAGGAGGCCAAGAAGGGCGAGGCGGTGGCAATAGCCATAGAGGGCGCGATAGTCGGCAGGCACATCCACCCTGGCGAGACGCTCTATGTTGACCTGACCAAGAACGACGTGGTAATCCTCGCCAAGCAGCTCAAGAACGAGCTGGAAGATACCGACATAAAGGCCCTCAAGATGACGGCGAAGGTCAAAGCCCAGGAGGATCCGTTCTGGAGGGCGGTTTAAGGTTCTCTTCAAAAGCTTTTTATCCTTTATTCGCCTAAGTTCGTTGGTGATTCACCGTTGGTGGATAGGGTTGTTTTTACGTCCGAAAGTTCCAATTTTGAAGAGGGCCTCGTGAACGCTTTTAAGGAATACTTAGATTCAGGTGTTTACTTCGCACCAACATATGAGTGGAAATTCCGGAAAATTCTTAGCGCAAACGGAATCCCGACGAAGGGGACGAGAGATGAGAACTACAGGGAGAAACTCCTCATCGAAAGGTACAGACTCGCTGAGAAGCTTCTTGGGGTTCTGGCTGGAAGAGACAGAGTCAAGTATTCTCTACAAATTAAGCCCCTATTTAGGGGTGTTCGCAAGACCTCTGATATAGAGCCTCCCTACGTCGAGTTTGTCGTGACGTGGGGAAGGCTGACCCACAAAGGGGAAGGAACTCCCGCAGGGCTTTTCATAAAGAGCGTGGACTCTCGCGATGCGATTAGGGCTTATTATGAGGAAGTTCTCTCGAAGGCTTTCGACAATGAAGTTTATCCAAAGCTCTGGGATGCCTATTTAGGGCACCTATCCCTTTCTGGAGAGGTAAGAAGAGCAAAGGAGAAAAAAGGCGCGGAAAAGTATCACCTTCTTTTGGACATCGTTGATGGGCTGGATAAGTTCGCCTACGAAGGCAAGGGCTTTCCATCTTTTCCTGGAATCTTGAGGAGAACCCACATGGCCACGTTTCCCGCTGGAGATATCTTCGAGCGATTCTACTCCGTTCCGCTCTACGGTGAGGGCTGGGATAGGGAGAAAAGCGTTCTTCGAGTTCTTCTTGAGAATGCCGACGACAGAAACGTCCGGGAGTTCCTTGAGCACTATGAGATAGGCTGGCTCACACTAGAAGACCTTGATGAGCTGTTCAGCTTGCAAAAGGAGGTAATTTCAAGGGTCAATAAGATGCTAGGCAAGATAATCCCTAGGGGACGGCTCGGCTCTGGCCTTAAAGTGCTTCCCCTCTACATTCAAAAGGCGAGCGGAAGCTTGGAGAAAGTGGCGAGGATTACTCCAACTAAGATTGACAGAGTTCCAAAAACGACATATCTCGTAACTGTCGCAGGAAAGATGGTGGAAGCACCTGAGAGTCTTGAGGGCTTTTTGACCGTTTTGATGGCTAACTCCTTTTACTTCCCCAAGGAGGTCTTAGTGCTACTCCAGAAGTCTGGCTATAAGATTGGACGAACGAGAAAGACAGAACTCGACTGGCCGAACGTTGTCAAGGCAACCTTCGACTCCGCCGTAATATACGCCATGCTTGAGGGAAGGATCACCATTGATGGCTTTGAGAACTTCACTGGCCATTTAGTTTTCCTCAACTACCTTGGTACAAGGCCAAACGTTCGCAACACGGTCTTCCACGACTATTACTACCATCTCCTCGATGGCATTGAGACCTTTGATAAGATTTACAGAACTAGGGCCAGAACCAGAGTGAACGTCCAAAACTTCAACAAGGATCACTACCCATATGCAAAAGTCCCAACAGAAGAGGCCCTAAAAATTGAGGTCCATGGGCTAGAACCGGTTCACCTCTACACATTTGACACGGGCTTCGGAGGAGTCGTTTTCAAGCACGTCTCAAAAAAATGTGTCTCAAGGAATCTCTGTAAAAGAGTCGTGAGGTACTACGGCGCTGAAAGGATTAAATATCAGCTATCCAAAAAGAGTGACTCTGAGGAAAAGAAGCCAAACATGGGTTCTCTCGCCAGTTCCAAGGAATACTATTCTGCTATGTCCTTCAGAAACACTTCCACAGCTGGCTACATCCTGGAAATCAACGATAGGGAAGTGAAGGTTAGCGCTAAGGCCCACAGCGTTTCTGCAAGTGCATTTCTCGACAGAGGAGAGAATGCAAAGTACCTTCGCCTCCTGAGGACTTCCAAGTACGGTCCCGACAAGGGCGGTAGGGTTCGCTTCCTCCTTGAGGACTTCGTTTTCAGAAGAGATAACCCTGGGGGAGATATGAACAGCGCAAACGAGATATTCAACGACCTTCTTAGGGGAATTGGCTCGTCCGGGGATATACACCTCATTCACATCCAAAACCTCGCGAACTCGGAGTACTTTGGTCTAATGAGGCAGGTTGGGGGCGTTTTCGTGGATTGGGATGGTCTTATGCTTAGTATTGATGGAGTCTGGGATGTTCTTGGCAACAAATGGGATGTTGCAGTTTTAAGCTACGAGGGCCACAACTGCAGGGTCTTTCTCACCGTCGGAAAGAAGGGAAAGAGAAGGAAGTCCAATGATCCAGAGCCAAGTGAGCGTTCGATGCTTTACCGGCATCCAGTAATGATATTCTCGTCGAAGCCACTGCCAAGAGACGAAGAGCTGCTCTTCCTTCTTGGCATGGGAGACGAAAAAGGAATGGCGAGTTTTTCGGGGATAAAACGGCTGTTCTATTCCCCCTATCCCGACACTTCCAGACGGCTCGTGCGTCCTTCCCTTCTCCTCGGAGGTGTTGAGGGTGAGTAGAAAAGATATCCCAATCCTCTACGGTGAGGCTTTTGAGCTGGGCGTTAATAGAGCCCTTGCAGAGAAGGCATATGTTCTGCCTGAGGAAGCTTTCCTCGAAGATTTTATGGAGGAACCCCGGGATGAAGGGCTCCTCGTTGAGGCAAGGGAGCTGGCAATGAAATACGTGGACTTTTACGATAGAATACTCTCCTCCAAAGAACCGCTGGCCGAGTTCCTCGAATATTACAAGACATTTCAGTCCGGTAAGAGGTCGAGAAAGATCAATGTTGAAGAGTTGGATTTGACAAAAACCGACAAGATGAACATCCTCGCCCTGCTTGAACTTGGAAGAAAAACAGGGGAGCTCCTCAAAAGACGATACCCCGAGTTCTTGCTGCAGCCTCCGCTCAGAATACCGACTTCTTACGAGAAATACCTCTATCCGGACTTCATAGCCTTCAGTGGCATTGAGCCCCTCGCCATTGGAGACTTCAAGGTGTCGGTGGGCTTTCTGGGTGCAGACCTCTCAAGCGTCGTGTGGAGCGTCAACTTTGATTACTATAACGTCAAGGAACTGGCCCTTAGAGCAATTCCCCTGAGCCCAGACAACTTCAAGTCCCTCTACAAAGCCCTTTCTAAGTACTTCAAGGCCTTCCACTACGCGACCATTTTTAATAGGTTCCCGATAGATGTTCTCGTTGTTTTCCCGCTCGGAGTTTCTATTCTAAGGTTCAACTCCAGAGAAGAGCTTGACGAAATGAAATATAGCTTAAAAGACCTCGTTGGGAAGATGCTTCCGGAGCAATTCAAGGAACATGCTAGTGACATTCTCAAGTACCTGACCGATGGGAGTGCGTACGTAAGGAAGGACGAGAACTCGAAGAAGTTCTACCTCGTTATTGACAACGGCAATGCTGAAATTCCCCTCTGGTCCTCTGGGTGCTATCCCTCTTGGAAGTACGGAAGCGTGAAGACCGGGGAGCCGAAATACACGGACATTAAAGGGCGGAGGAAGCGCCACAAGGCTGACGTGGAGAGGCTCATCGAAGAGGTCGATCTCCTCATTGATGCGTCTGATCAAGGAGTTGGCAAGAACCATGTTCTCCTAAAACACATTGCCGAGCTCGCCAAGGCTGGAAAAAGAGCGCTTATAATAGCCCCAAGGAAACACATACTCTACGAAGCCGAAGCTAAGCTCAGGGAGAACTACTCCGGAATCAGGCTAATCATCGTTACATCTGAGGGCAAGAGGAGCATCGAAAAAGTGGAAACTTACCAGGAAGGTCTAAACGCTCCAGAAGGGAGGGAGTGGCGCGCGACGGGAAAGTTGACAGAATACATCCGATCGAAGGAGTATTCCGTAATCCTGACTACGACGGCGACCTTCCAGTGGCTCAGGAGCAACGTATGGAAGCTCATCCTCAGAGACATCGATGTCATTGTCTTCGACGAGTTCACCAACTCAGGCTCGCCAGCGGTTGAAAGTATTCTGGGCTTCTTGAGGTTCTACTCGCGAAATCCCAACGGCAGGAAGGTGATAATCACCGATGCCTCCATAACAGAACCAAAGCTATTTCTCGACGCCTTCAAAAAACACCTGTCTGCAAAAGGGCCCCTCTACACTCCCCTTGAAGTTCTCATCTCAGAGTCTTCCAGCGACCCAATTGTTGAGAGGTTTGATGTAAACAACATTTCGGCGGCCTATTACCGCCTTCACCTTGACTTTGAGTTGAAGTTTTATGCCCTTGGCTTTGGCGTCGAGGGCAAACTGCCTGACTGGCATTCTCTCATAGAGAGAATCTCTAGGATGGTCAAAAAGGATGTCGATTTCAAGAAGCTCCTCGAACGGGGTAAGGTCGTTTTCTACGCCGACAATAAGCTCTACGTTGATGACCTAACGGAGTTCCTGCTTTCACAGGGATTTAAAGCTGAGGAAGTCCATTCGGGCATAGAGAGGGATTCATCAAAGTTAGAGGGCAATATCGTTGGAACTTCCAGCCTGGCCTTTGGGGCTAACCTTGAGAATCACGAGATCCTCGTGTTCATACCGCCGTATCCGGGCCACAGGTACATCGACAATGCCTACAACGTGGAGCTTTACAGGCAGGTGATAAAGCGCCTTAGGGGCTATAAAGGAAAGCCGAAGCACATAGTTTTTGTTGGCCTCGCGGAAAAGGAGGAAGACGAGTCCATGCACTACTACCTGGCGAGGAATTTCATCAGGAAAATCCTTACCAACCGCTCCTTCCATGTCAGACTTCCCATGTTCTCCAGCGAGAGCGGGAGCTTTTACAGTGCCAAAGAACAGCCTCTGAGGACAGGTGAGAAAAGGGAAGTGCCAATAGAGACGTTCCTTCGAGACTACTATCCCCAGCTCAAGCGCATACTAAGCGCCGCGGGCTTTATCGTCAGGCCGACCTTTCACCTCCAGCTTTCCCTCGAAAGGGACTGGAACCTGCCCATTCCGTACAGGGTTTACAAGATTGCAGGGGAGCATGTTACTAAGAAGTTCGGCTTCGAGGTTCTTCCGCTTAAGGACTTCAGCGACCAGAGAGAAAGGCTCTTAGAGCTGATGTCCGATAAGAGATACAAAGAAGGCGCTCAAATCCTCCTGGGAATAGTCGGCAAGGACTTCAACCCGCTAAACTACAAAAACGAGCACGTCTTGGCCAGAGTACTGGAGAGAAAGCTGAAGCCGGAGTGGATTAAAGCTGGTTACTCTTCGGTTCTGCTCGTGCCGTTCATCTACCCAAGAAGCATGGAAAAACTGCCTCACGGCCTCGAATCTCCTTTGAAGAAGCTCTTCCTTGGTGACTGGCGCTATGTTGAGATTCCCGTGAAGGTCATCGAGGAAAGAGGAAAGGGAAAATTCGAAGTTCCCGGGATACTTGCTTTCCATCCAGGCTTTGGAAAGAGAACAGAAAGAGGAGACATTCCGTTCAGGGAGAAGATAGTGATGGCCTTAGAAAAGGAGCGGAAGGGCGAGAGCACGCTCTATCTTCCAAACGTCTGGAAGGCAATCTAAACGAGCCCGCCCTGGAGCCACCCAATAGCGGTGAGCATTTCTCCCTCTTTTACCTCCCCTTTCAGGTGTTCCTTGAGGGCGAAGAGGTCTATCTCTCCCAGCGGGAGGTTCTTCAGCCGGATTAGGTAGCCGTCGCCGTAGAGTGTCCTGCTTGGTCTAACTCTGAGTACTTTTCCCGTTATCGTGTAGTCGTCAATGAATGCACCGCCAAAGGTCGCGGGAAGGAGCAGTTCGGCCTCCTCAAGGCTCATCTTCATAGGTCCAGCATCGGGCAGCTCGACCTCAAAGTCGTCTCCAAGAGGCCCAACGCTAGCTCCGTAGGCAAGAAACGCCAACCTTACTTTGGCGGTTTCCAGCTTTAGATAGTCGGCTTTCCTCTCGACGTAATCAACCGCGAAGAAGCTCACGCTCGGCTTTACCTCCCCGAGAACATCGCCCGCGACGTTGCCTTCCAGCCCGTTGGTCCACTCGAAGACCTTCTCTATCTGGAACTGGACGCTTGTCTCTGCCTTCAGGACTGGAAACGCCGTGATGAGGTGGGGCTCCGGATCTTCCATCACGACAGTCCTCATGAGAACGTCGTCACCAAAGGGAAGGTCGTATATCCTCACATCGACGGTTTTGGTGCGGGAGAAGAGCCCTCCCCGCTTCAGCTCGGCTTTTACGGTTCTGTATTCCGGGTTCTCCTCGTTCAGCTTTCTCATGAGCCAGCTCACAACCCAAAGAGGATCTGGATAAATCGTGTCTATGTGGCTTCCATGGGTTATACCCTCGATACGTTTTAACTTTGACCTCCTTCCGAGTACCATGAGAACCCCTACTAAGCGTAAGAATTTGGCTTTTAAATCTTACGCCTCAGCTCGATCACCGCCTCAACGTGCGGCGTATGCGGGAACATATCGACCAGAACTGCCTCCTCGACTTGGTATGCCTTCTTTAAGTGGTTCTCGTAGTCGAGCTTGAACGCCCTGGGATTGCAGGAGACGTAAACGACCCTCTCAACGCCGCTTTTAATCAAAAGTTCCGCTGCCTCCTTCAGCCCCTTCCTCGGCGGATCAACTATCACGGTGTCGTAATCGCCGATTGGCGTTTCCTCAGCTCGGCCGACCTTGAAGACGGCATCAACCCCATTCAGCTCAGCGTTTTTCCTCGCCATCTCCACTGCGAAAGGATTCAGCTCGATGCCCTCGACGGCAAAACCCCTCTTTGCCAGCCAGACGCCAAAGGTTCCGACGCCAGAATAGAGGTCAAGAACTCTCTCCCCATCGGCGAAGCCCTCGACGGCCTTCAGCAGGAGGGCTAAGGCGTAGCTGTTGGTTTGGAAGAAACTGTTCGGATGGATGAGATACACCACGTCCTTAATCCTCTCCTGGATGTAAGGTTGGCCAGCTATAAGCCCCGGCTCTCCCTTCGGGTCGTCCCTCTCATCGGCCTTGAGGCTCCAGTAGAGGGAATCCGCGAAAGAGAAGTAGTCACTAAAGGCCTGCAGGACCTCTCTGATGGGTTGAACATGGGCTATAAGGTTTACCATAACTTCTTCCGTGAACTTGCCCTCCTTAATCTGGAGATAGTGAACGTCGCCTCTCTTTTTCCGCAGGTCCCAGGGCCTTAGGCCACTCTCCTCGAGGAAACCTCTGAGGGCATTCAGATACTCGCGCGTTCTCTTCGAGAAGATTGGACACTCCCCTGAATCCACGACGCCGAGCGGGTTCCCGTACTCCTTGAGGCCGATCCCAGCGGTTGTAACGATGAAGTTGCTCACGTTCCTGAAGCCCCAGATTTTGGGAGAGCCCCTTACATCGGCGCTTATCCCTGTTATCCGTTCGAAGAGCTCCGCTTTAAGCCTCAGCTGCTCCTTGTACTTCATCCCCTGCCAGAGGCAGCCGCCGCATCTCCCAAAGTGAGGACATCTCGGGATTTGCCTCAGCGGCGAGGGCTCAAGAAGCTCGAAATCAGTGGCGATTCTCCTGCCGAAGCGCCTCTTCGTTCGCCTGACAAGAACGTAATCACCGGGATAAGAGAAGGGAATGTAAATCTGCTTCTCACCTTTGAGGACCCCGAGACCGTTTTCGTTTATGTCGGTTATCTCTCCCCTGATGCGCATACTTAACGCTCACCGTTAGGGTTTTTATAGCCAGCGCCTATATTTAGATGGGGGTGATAACGTGAAGCCCAAGGTCTTCATTACCCGAAGGATTCCCGAGAACGGAATAAGGATGTTGAGGGAGTACTTTGAGGTCGAGGTCTGGGAGGACGAGCACGAGATTCCGAGGGAAGTCCTGCTCGAGAAGGTAAGGGACGTCGATGCCCTCGTTACCATGCTGAGCGAGAGGATTGACGCCGAGGTCTTCGATGCCGCCCCAAGGCTCAGGATTGTGGCCAACTACGCGGTAGGTTATGACAACATAGACATCGAGGAGGCAACTAAGAGGGGAATCTACGTCACCAACACGCCAGACGTTCTTACCAATGCCACCGCAGACATGGCCTGGGTTCTCCTCCTGGCAACGGCAAGGAGGCTCGTTGAGGCCGATAAGTTCGTCCGCTCCGGTGAGTGGAAGAAGCGCGGTGTTGCCTGGCACCCGCTGATGTTCCTCGGTTACGACGTCTACGGCAAGACCATAGGAATAGTTGGCTTCGGCAGAATCGGTCAGGCGATAGCGAGGCGCGCTAAGGGCTTCGGGATGAGGATACTCTACAACTCCCGCACGAGGAAGCCAGAAGTTGAGAAGGAGCTCGGCGCTGAGTTCAAGCCATTGGACGAGCTCCTGAGGGAGAGCGACTTCGTTGTCCTTGCAGTTCCGCTTACAAAGGAGACCTATCACATGATAAACGAGGAGCGGCTGAAACTGATGAAGCCGACCGCGATACTCGTCAACATCGCCCGCGGAAAGGTCGTCGATACGGAGGCGCTCGTCAAGGCCCTCAAGGAGGGCTGGATTGCTGGAGCTGGCTTGGATGTCTTCGAGGAGGAGCCATATTACAACGAGGAGCTCTTCAGCCTGGATAACGTCGTTTTGGCCCCGCACATCGGTAGCGCCACCTACGGAGCTCGCGAGGCCATGGCCGAGCTGGTCGCGAGGAATTTAATAGCTTTCAAGAACGGTGAAGTTCCGCTAACTCTCGTGAACAGAGACGTGCTCAACGTCAGAAAGCCAGGATTCGAGTGAGGCTCTATCCTGTGAAAACCGTAGGGGAGCGATGATGAGCCCCCTTGAGGGGAGCCCCCGAAGGGGGCGTACGGGACGGGCTGAAACCGCGCTCCGTGCGGCGGCGTGATGAGCTGGACCCGTGCCTGAGCCTAGAGCATTGCCCTGAAGCGCTTCGCATCGGCGCACATGTTCGAGTTGTTGAAGTAGACGAAGCTCTCCCCTCTGTTCCACCCGATAACCCTTTCCCTTATTTTTCCCAGCTCCTCGTCCGTGTAGGCGTGGCTGTAGACTATCCTCCCTTTCTCGTAGCGCCCGTGGAGGCGGTAGTAGTTCACATCGCCGTGGTGGAGCGGAATCCTCACGAGCGGGTCTGTGACGTCTATGACATCGAACTCCCTCACGAAGCGTTTTATCCCATCCTCACTCCAGCCTCTAAGCTCAACGGCTATCTCAAATTCGCCCCTATCGATCATCGAGAAGAACCTCTCGGCGTTCTCAAAGCTCTCTTCGTTCTCCTTGAAGCTCCTCGGGAGCTGGATGAGTATGAAGCGCGCGCCGAGGATCTCTGCTTCCCGAAGGGTGAGCCTCCAGAAGTGAAGGACGTCGCTCGTTGGCCTCAGAAGGCCGACATCTTTGCTTGGCCTCACGTTGCTCCTCCCCCAGGTGGGGCTGTTCGGAGGATGGGTGACTCCCTGAAAGGCCTTCATCGAGAAGATGAACCCTTCCGGCGCTTCCTTCCGCCAGCGTTCTAGGGTCTTCTCCTGGAGAATGCGATAGAAGGTCTGCTGGATCTCAACCGTGTCGAAGTCTCGGAAGTATCTGCCCTTAGCCTCGCAGAAGCCGCAGGTTCCCACGTGGATCATAACATCACCGGAGAGAATTTGTCCCGGGAGCATTTAGCCCTTTCGTGAAGGCGAAGTTTGTACGAAAGCCCTAAATAGCGGGAACGTCAACCCTTCACCATGAACCCTCCCGAGCGAATCCTCCTCGTTACTGGCAGGCTCGCCGAACCGCTCGTTCGAAAGTACGGTAAGGGCTGCGACGTTTTCGTTACGCCTGTGAGCGTAGCGGCTTTCCTGACTCCCGAGATGATAGTCGGCTATCTGAAAAAGGCCAAAATCAAAAGCGATGACTATGACCTCATTCTAATTCCTGGCCTCGTGAGGGGCTCGGCCCAAGAAATCGAGGAAGAGCTTGGCATTCCAACCTTCAAGGGGCCGAGGAGCGCGATGGACCTTCCTCAGGTATTGAAGGCTGTAAGAGAAGGCTTCAAGCTGAGCAGGGAAGTTCCGGCCGATGAGCTGTTCTCATTCGATGCCCTAAAGCGCGTTGAGGATATAAGGAACCGGACGAGAAACAAGCGCTACATAGAGGATGCCCTCAAAAAGCCCTGGAACGTTCTCATTGGCAACCTTCCTGCTGGGAGGGACTTTCCCACCAGAATCCTCGGCGAGGTCGTTGATGCCCCGAGGCTGGGCGTCGAAGGAACCGTGCAAAAGGCCCTCTACTACCTCCGTGAGGGGGCGGATATAATTGACATCGGCATGATCGCGGGCGAGACGAACCTTGACTTCGTCGAGCTCATCCCCGAAATACGCGAGAGGCTGGGGGAGAAAGGTTTCGACGTGCCCGTAAGCTTCGACTCTCTAAACACCGCTGAAATCGAAAGGGCCCTCGACCACGCCGACCTCTTCCTGAGCGTCGATGATAGCAACCTGGAGAGCCTCGTTACCGATAAGCCCGTCGTTCTCATCCCCACCAACCAGGCGAAGGGATATTTTCCAACGAGACCTGCGAAAAGGGTTGAATTCCTTGAGGAGCTTAAGGCCAGGGCCCTTGATTTGGGTTACAGAAGGATAATCCCGGACCTAATCCTGGAGCACGTGCCCTATCTGGCGCGCTCGATAACAGCCTTCCAGCTCTACCGTGAGAGAAATCCAGACGACGTTCTCCTTGCCGGCGTTGGAAACGTCGTCGAGCTCTACGATGCCGACAGCGTCGGGATGAACGCTTTACTGGCTGGAATCGCAAAGGAGCTTTCGATAAACCTGCTTCTGACCACCGAGACGAGCGCAAAGGCTAGGGGCTCGATAAGGGAGCTGAGGAGAGCTGTGGACATGAACCTCTTTGAGATGCCAAAGGACCTCGGCTTCGACCTGCTGATACTCAAGGAGAAGAGGGGCAATGACTGGCGCTTTGAGCCTGCTAAAGAGATCGTCAAGGCCAAGGAGAGGCCAGTTGAGCTCGAGCCCGTTTACTTCCGCATCTGGCTTGAAGATGGAAAAATATGGGTGAACGCTCACCATGGAACAGAGGCTGTCTTGACCATCGTCGGCAACGAGCCGAACGCTATAATCGACACAATCCTTGAGCGCTTTGAGATAAGCCCGAGGCACGCCTTTTACCTCGGCAGGGAGCTTGAGAAGGCTTACACCGCGCTGAGGCTGAGGAGAAGCTACGTCCAGGAGGTTGAGCTTTTTAAGGACTTCTACCTTCAGAATAAGGGAAGTGATGAGCGGAGCTCTCCTGAGGGCTCCCGATGATGAGTACAGCCAGGGCTGATAAAATCCTTAGCCCTCGAAAATTGGTGGCTTTGGCTTCCTGAAGAGGGAGTCGAGCTCTTCCCTCCTTGAGCGAACCCTCTCCAGAAGGCCCAGAACCCTTTTATCCCCTGGATACTTCGCGCTGAGGGTCGTCAGAACTCCCTCGGCGAAGCCCAGAACGGAGACCTCTATGAACTCTTTCCCCTTCTTGCTCACCAGTCCCTCGTTGAGGGCCACGAATGAATCTATTCTCACGATTAGCTCCTTCTCCCCAAGCTCTTCACAGAGCTTCTTAAGCTCCTCAATCTCCGGAACGTTCATTTCTCACACCTCCAGCCCAAAGAACTCAACCGCGTTCTTCTCCGTTATCCTCTCGACTTCCTCGAACTCAAGCCCCTTAAGCTTTGCCACCTCCTCGATGGCAACCCTTACGTAGCACGGCTTGTTTCTCTGCCCCTTGAAGGGGCTCATGTAGGGAGAATCGGTTTCGACAAGAATCTCCTCGGGTTCGAGAACCCTGGCGGCCTCTCTAACCTCCGGGATGAAGGTTATTCCCGTGTTTATGCCCACTAGGTGGCCGTTTTCTGCGATTTCTCTGGCCAGCTCTGGGCTTCCGGCGAAGGAGTGGAAGTAAGCTTTCACGCCGTGCCTCTGGACAATCTCAAACGCCTCCTTTTCCGCTTCCCTTGCGTGTATCACCACCGGCAGCTTAAGCTCGACCGCCAGCTCAATGAAGTGCTCAAAAATCGCCCTCTGGTTCTTCCTCTGCTCCTCGTTTTCCGCGTAGTGGTAGTCGAGGCCTATCTCGCCCACGGCCACGATTTCGTCCTTGTGCTCCCAGATGAAGTCCTCGACTTTCTTCACCTTCTCCCAGTTGCCCCTGCGTGCTTCGTTCGGATGGTAGCCGAGCGTCGGAAAGATGAAGCCAAAGTAAGGCTTTAAAAGTTCCCAGCTCTTCCAGACGTGGGTTTTTCTGTACTCGGTGATGGAATCAACCACGGCTTTGAGCTCCTTCCTGCACTCCTCGATTACTTGGGGCGCTTCCTTCTTGTAGAACTCGAAGTGAGCATGGGCGTCAATCACTTTCTCCCCTCCTGTCCTTTCTCGTTTCCCACACGACTTTCCCGTCATTTCTCACTACTCGGAGGATTCTGTGGTATGGTATCTGGGCCTCGCCGACGAAGAAGTAACCGTGTCCGAGCTCGATGAGCTCGACTGGGATTTTTTTCACGTCGCCGTAGGCACCGCGGTGTTCAATGACCACGTAATAGTCCCCCTCATCTTCGCGCGGGTCATACTTTATCTTTGCCAGAACTTCCTTAACGCTGCCCTTTCTCATCAGAGCCACCCTAAGATTTCCCTAAGGTTTTCACTCCAGTTCTTTATCACCCAGCCGTGGCCTGGCAAACCGAGGTAAACGTCGAACTCCATGAGCATCTCCAGAGATTCCCGGAGCTCCCATCCGTTGCCCGTTGGCAAATCCGTCCTCCCCACTGTTCCTTCAAAGATCGTGTCTCCCGTGAACATCAGCTTTTCTTCTGGTTCATAGAGACACGCACTTCCCGCGGTGTGGCCCGGCGTGTGGATAAGCCTTAACTCAACCGAGCCTATTCTCAGCTTGTTCCCGTCCTTGAGCTTGACCTCTATCTCGTGGGGTTCGTATTTTCGGCCGTAGTAGTGGGAGAGGATGACGTAATCGTCGCCCCTTTCGAGGGTTCTTGCTGCAATTTCATGGGTGGCAAAGATGACCTCGGCACCTTTTTCCTCGAAGTAGCGTTTCAGAGCCAAGTTCCCGCCCACGTGGTCGAAGTGTTCGTGGGTGTTGAAGATGACAACCCTCTCAATTCCCTCGGTGTAGCCCTCGCTCTCCCAAACCTCAGTGTAAACGTGCCAGTTGATCCCGGTTCCGGTATCAACGACCAACGCTTCTCGCCCATCCCTGATGAGGTATATGTTTGAGTCCCAGCCGATGCCCCTTAGCATGACTGTGTGGGGTGGAATCTCGATGGGTATTACATTTCTCATGCGGAAGTCCTCTATAGGCATCGCTCTCACCTCGAAGGGGCTCCAGGGGGGACCGCGTCCTCATCCGAGGGAGCGAGTCTCGTCGGGAGGGATGAATCTCTTCATCGCCCGCTCAACCTACGTGGGGGATGTTTATAAACCCAACCACGGAGCTTTATTAGGTGACCCAAATGAAAACTGAGAGAGCAAAGGAAATCCTTCTCAACCTCCTCAAAATTCCGTCCCCCTCAGGGAGCGAAGATCGTATAGCCCTTCACATCATGGAGTTTCTCCACAAGCTCGACTACGACGTCTACATCGAGAGCGATGGGGAGATAATCGACCTCGTCGTCAATCCCGACGCTGAGCTCTTCTACGAGGTCCACATGGACACGATACCGATGAGGGCTGAGCCCTTTGTGAGGGGCAACATCGTCTACGGAACCGGCGCGAGCGACATAAAGGGCGGCATAGCTGCGATTCTGCTTATGCTCGAAGAACTTAAGAAAGAGGGTAAGGATCTCAACGTCGGCATTGTCTTCGTCAGCGACGAAGAGCACGGCGGTCGCGGGAGTGCACTCTTTATGGAGCGGTACAGGCCCAAGATGGCCGTTGTGCTTGAGCCCACTGATCTAGAGGTTCACATAGCCCACGCAGGCAACATAGAGGCCTACTTTGAGGTTGACGGCAAAGAGGCCCACGGAGCCTGCCCTGAGAGCGGAATCAACGCCATAGACCAGACCTTCAAGATGCTCGAGGAGCTCAAGAAGCTCGAACCTTTCAACGCGAAAGGCAAATACTTCGACGCTCACATAGGCCTCCAGGAGCTGACCTGTGATAACCCCTACTACCTTATTCCAGCCCTCTGCCGCGGTCGTGTGGAGGCGCGTCTTCTGCCAGATCAGGAAGTCGAGGACATCCTTGACCTTATGGAGCCGATCTTCGAGGAGTACACCCTCAAGTACGAGTACACGGAGATATGGGACGGCTACGAGCTCGAACCTGACGAGGAGATAGTCCAGCTGGCCAAGAAGGCGATGGAGGTTACGGAGATAGACGAGTTCGGCGGCATGAGGAGCTGGACAGATGCGATAAACTTCATGTACAACGGGACGAGAACAATAGTCTTCGGCCCCGGCAACCTTGACCTCTCACATACAAAGAACGAGCACATTGATGTCAGGGATGTTGTCACAGCAAGTGAGTTTTTGAAGGCCTTGAATGAGATTTTTGGAAAGAGCTGAGGTTTCCCCTTCTTTTTACTTTCCCTTCGCATTACGGCCTTTATATAACTGGTCCACCAACAGATAATTTGTGGAACCCATTATTCCTCGGACTTCTTCTCTTCCTCCTTCTTTACATCCACCCAGAATCTCCTGGTCCTTACGAACTCCCTCTCACGCTCCATTAGGGCCACGAGGAGTGCTTCTCCCCGGTACTGGCTCAGAAGCCTCGCCGCAGTGTCTGGGCCTGTTCCGTAGCTCGCCAAGGCTAGAACTGCGTCGAAGCCGTAGGCCTCAATGAGGTCGGCAGCCTTCAGGAGCTTCCTGTATGCCTTCTCCTCCTTCGGCTCAAGTTTTCCGCCGTGCCTGACCTTTTTGAGAACCCCTAAGAACTCCTCCGCATCTATCGGATGAGCTACCGCAAGCATTCTTGAGCCGCACTTAGGACACTCCCAGTGCTTAAGCCTCTCCTTCAAGCGGGAAACTTTAGTCTTTGAGCTCCAGCCGCAGTTGGTGCACACAAGAACGACCCCGTGGTCGAGTATCCGGCTCTTGAACAGCTCAAGTATCTCGTCCCTCTCGAGCTCTCCGCCGATTAAGAACTCCCCTCCAACGCTCACGTTGAGCCTCGCGAGGGTCGAAGGTTCTTTCCTCAGCTCCGTTTTAACGCGCAGACTTCCGGCTTTGAGCATCGCCAGAACAAGCTTCCCCTTCTCGACGTCGACTTTGTCGTGGTAGAGCTCGCTCAGTGTTTCCCTCTCTATCGCCGTCCCCTCGAAGAGCCTCTCGATTCTTCTGATCTTCGCGTCCCTCCTCAAAGCCCCGAAGCGCTTGGCAACGTTGAGCATCCTCCAGCGGTAGGCGTGCGAATCCCTTAAGACCCTGGCCACTATAAAGGGCAGCGCCTCTGGATCCTGGTAGAGGTAGCCCTTCACCTCACTTGGATTCAGCTGGAAGGGCGTCTTTATCACTATCGCATGGGCCTGGCTCCTGACCGAGAAGACCTTTCCGTACCGCATAATGAGGAAGGAGTGTACCAGTCTTCCAAGGGCTTCATTGGTCCTGTTCCCGAAGTCCGCGTGAATTATCAGGGCCTTGGGCGTGCTCTCTACTACAATGTCCCTATCGGTTGAGAATGGCTCCTCCTTGATTTCCTCAAAGGCCCTTTTGAGCTCCTCCTCGCTGAACTCAACCCCCTCCAGAAGTTCGAGGGCCCGTTTGAAGTCGAAGGCCAGCTCCCTCTTGAGCCTCCCAACATCGAGCGCAACGCCAAAAGGAACGGGAATCATCTCGCCCTCCCAGCTCGGTATCGCGCTTTCCAAGCTTTTGCTCTCGCGCACCTTCAAAAGCCTGGCCTCTTCGTCGATTTTCAGGAGAATCCAGCTCCTCCCGTTCATCACGAACTCCATTCCTTCCTCCAGGTCCATAACGAAGCTCTCGTCGAGCCGTCCGATTATGTGTCCGCTCCCTGCGTCGAAGACGCGCCAGGAAACCTCGTCCGGGATCGTCGAGAGGTTCTCGTAGTAGTACTGGAAAGCCCCGCGCCTGAGGTAGAGCAGGTTGGTCTCCTCGTCATAACCTACGAGCCTAGCCTCTTCAAGAACGGCCAGAACGTCGAGATAATCGCTCCAGCTCAGATCCCTGTAAACGTAAGCCCTCTTTGCTATCTCATAGGGCCTCTCCCGCGGGAGCTTCTTGTACTCAACGAGCAGGCCGACGATGAAGTGCGCCAGAACGTCAAGGCCTCCGATAGGCTCAACTGCCTCGAATCTGCCCTCAAGCGCATGCTTGGCTATGACTAGACTCTGGAGGTAATCTTCCACGTTGGACGTTATTACATAACCCTCGCTGACCTCGCCTATCCTGTGCCCTGCTCTGCCAACACGCTGGACGAGCCTGTTGACCTGCCTTGGACTCATGTACTGAATAACCACATCCACGTCTCCTATGTCTATTCCCAGCTCCATCGAGGAGGTACAGATTAGGGCCTTTATCTTCCCCTCCTTGAGGGCTTTCTCGGCCTTTATGCGTGCCTCTTTCGAGAGGCTTCCGTGATGGACCTCGACGGGCTTCCCCCAGGCCTTCAGGCGGTGGGCGAGTATCTCTGCAAACTGCCTCGTGTTGGTGAATATGAGCGCCTTACCGTGCCTTTCCACGATTTCCCAGAGCGTTCTGAGGCGTGCCGCGACGTCTGGAGTTAGGCTTAGCTCCTCGGCCAGCTTGAGGTCTTCCTCCCTTGGCTTTGGACAGAGCACGTGGAATCGGTAGAGCTTCTTCCAGCTCGGCTTTACGATTGTCTCGGCACCGAGCCACTCCTTGATTTCTTCCTCGTTGCCCACCGTTGCCGTCATGCCTATCCTCTTGAAGTCCGCTATCTCCGCGAGACGCTCCAGGTTGAGCAGTAGCTGGGCTCCCCTCTTGTTGTCCACCAGCTCGGCTATCTCGTCCACGATGATGAACTTGACGTTCTCCAGAGCTTTTCGGAGTGATTTTACCGTTAGAATAACGCCAAGAGTCTCTGGAGTTATGATGAGCATCTGAGGCGGGTTCTTCGTCTGTTTGGCCTTTTTGTAGGCAGAAGTGTCCCCGTGCCTAACTTCGACGCTTATGCCGAGCTTTGCCCCCCACCATTCGAGCCTTTCGAGCAGGTCCCTGTTGAGGGCCTTGAGGGGAGCGATGTAGAGGGCAGAGATTGGCTTGAGGCCTTCCTCAAGGATCGCATTGAAGACGGGCAGAACGGCCGCCTCGGTCTTCCCCGAGCCTGTTGGTGCTATGATTAAAACGCTCTTTCCTGCGCTAACCTCTTTAAAAGACTTCATCTGGAGCTCGTTGAGCCTTCCAAAGCGCTCCCTGATGACCTTCTTGAGGAGGGGGTGCATGGTGGAAGAAGGGAGGGGAGGTTTATAAATCACTCCCCGTAGAAGGCCTTCAAATAGAGCTCCCTTATCTCCTCAGGCTTGGGCTCCACCGGGTTGAAGGCTATCAGCCCGTCGCGGTAGGCCTTCTCCGCCATCTCCTCGACCCTGCTCACGAAAGTTTCTTCGTCAACCAGCTCGCTCAGCTTCGGAACGCCGAGCATCTCGTTTAGCTCCTTAACGACTTCCACTAACTCTTTGGCGCTTGAGAAGCCCAGCTCCCTCGCTATCTCCGCGTAGCGCTTCCTCGCGTAGTCGCTCCTCATGTTGAACTCCATCACGTAGGGCAGGAATATCGCGTTGAGCAGGCCGTGGGGACCTATCCAAGCAGCCTTGTGGCTCATGGCATGGCAGAGGCCGAGGCGTGCGTTGAGAAACGCTATCCCTGCCATGGTCGCCGCGTAGTGGACCTTTGCCCTCGCCTCCGCATCGCCCTTCACGGAGAGCGGCAGCCACTTGTAGACGATCTTTATCGCATTTATCGCCATCGCGTCGCTGAAGGGGTTGGCTGTCTTCGTCGTGTAGGCCTCTATTCCATGCACCAAGACGTCCAAACCGGAATTCCTCGCCACTTCAGCCGGCATCATTCTGGGCAAGCGGGGATCGAGGATGGCTATATCTGGTGCTATCTCCGGAGTAACGATGTTGTACTTTATGCCACCCTTCTTGAGAACGCTCGCGGCCGAAACCTCGCTGCCGGCTCCACTGGTGGAGGGTATGGCTATCAGCGGTGTTTTGAGCTTCGGCACGGGCTTCGGCTTGGAAAAGCGGTCGATGAAGGCTATCTCCTCGAACTCAACATCCGGAGCGTCGTAGAAGACCTTCAGCGCCTTGGTAGTGTCTATGACGCTTCCGCCACCTAATGCCACCAGAAGATCCGGGTTAAACTCCCTTACCTTCGGTAGGAACTCCTCGATGACTTCCACACTCGGCTCGGCTGGAAGGCCCACTATCGAGAAAACCTCTGCTCCAGCGTCCCTCACGTAGTCCTCGGCCTCCTCTAGAAAGCCGTGTCTCTTCATCGAGCTTGATGAAAGGATTAAAACGCGCTCGTGACCCTTTGCAGCCTTGGAGAGGTAGCTCAGGCTCCCATCCCCCTCAACTATCTTCGTCTTCAGCCGGAACATGGGCACCACCATGTGGATTTGGGGCCTTAGGCTTTTAATCCTCTCGCCCCTTTCCCTAGAGGAATAATTGACAACAGAAGCAGAAGCGATGCTATCGTAAAGTTCACCGTGAACCCGAGGGTCGAGGTTATGACTCCGCTCAGGAAGTTTCCAGCTATCGCTCCGAGAGAGCTTATTAGATTGTAGGTCCCAATGAGTGCTCCCCTTTTCTTAGGCGGGGCGTTCCGGGAGATTAGAGAGGTCGTTGAAATGCTGATGAAGGACCAGGTGTAACCCGCGAGGAAGTAGGAAACCGCCGCCAGGAAAATGAATGATCTCCCTTCAGAAACGGTTGATAAGGCCAGCAGGGAAAATGCGAAGGCCCTGAGCGAAAGCCCCTTGAACAGTGCGCTCTTCCCCCCGTTCTGTTTTATGCTCCTCCCAACCCGGGTGTACATGAAGGCCGAGACCGCAGAGTTCACTATGCTCATCGCGTAGATTGTGAACGTTCCAAAGCCGTTGGCCTTTAGCAGAACTGGAAACTGGCTGAAGTACAGCATGGCCCCTACCCAGAAAAGGAGGCTGGAAATGTAGAGTTCCCCAACACCGCCCGTTGAAAAGCGCGGTAGGTGTGTTATCATGTTTGGGAGATACCGGAACTTCTCTATGACGTAGCCAAAGTATGCTCCGAGAATATGCCTGTTAAGGTGCAGCGGAATTTCCCTGATAGTTTTCAGCCCCAGTGGGACCGAGAAGAGCCCGATGATTCCGAACATCACGAAGAGCTCCCTTAGGTCTGCGACACTAACCACCAGCAGGCCTATTACCATTCCCGCCACCCATGCCCAGCCACCTATCTCGTTGAATCTTCCAATGGCGTGGTCCCAGTCCTCCAGCCGAAATGTTTTGGTGATGATGAGGATGGGTATCGGGATGGTGGCCGCGATGAAGAAGGTATAAACTGCGTTGATGAGCATGACCTGATGCACGGTACGGGCAAGGGAAAAGAAGAACGTTGCAATGGCCGAACCAAGAAAACCCAGTATTAGGAATGCCTTTCGTCTGTTGAGCCTGTCACTTAGCTTTCCCCAGAAGAGCCCGCCCAGCATTGAGGCGAGACTTCCGACGGCGTTCACCACTCCGACTTCGGTGGGCCCGCCCCCAACTTCGAGGGTCAGGATGGGTATTAGGGGTGCCGTTCCCCCAGCGGACACCTTGAAGGGTACAAAGGAGTAGAACCAGCTTTCATGGTTGGGCTTGTGCATTTGATGCCTCTTTTCCAGGGTTTTAAGGGTGGTGCGTTTGCGCTTCTGGGAATACCGGGCCATTTGTAACACCCAAAAAAGGGGGAGGGGTTAGAATAATATCAAAAACGGGACGCTCCTCACTCTTCGTCCCACTCCTCGTCCCAGTCTTCCTCGAAATCGTCTTCGTAGTAGTACCCCTCCTCAACCTCATCAAAGGGGTCGAACTCTTCGTCCTCCTCGACGGGAGACATCACCTTGGATTCCGGGACCTTCTTTTTCTTCGGCACCATGGCTTTCACCCCCTCATGGGGCGTTATTTCACGGTTAGAATGAGCTTAAAAACTTTTCGTGTACATAACCGGCTTGTCACCAGTTACTAATAATTTTAGGTGCTTTGAACGTTGTTAGGCCCAAAAAATGGCCTCTCCTGGGAGAAAGATTTATAAACCCTTGTCTAATTCCACAGTGCCCCCATCAAAATATGGGGAGAAATCACATGTTGGACCCAGAATTGGGGAGCTGTCAATCGAGAAATCACAAATTAGAGATAAGTGGTGGGAGATATGGAAGCCGAAAAAGGCCCCGATGACGACGAGGGCCCCCTCATGAGGGTGCCAGCCCTCGAAGATCTCCTCGGTATTTCAAAAATATTCGTGAAATTTGAGGGGAGGAATCCCACTGGAACCCACAAGGACAGAATAGCCAGGCTTCATGTTGAAACCGCTAAGACACTGGGGTTCTCTGGCATTACGGTTGGAACCTGTGGAAACTACGGTGTCGCATTGGCTTACTACGCACGGCTGTTCGGCCTCAAGGCTTACATCTTCGTCCCCGCCGGCTACACCCTCGGGCGCTCTGAGGAGATGCTCAGGTACGGTGCAAGGATAATCCCAGTTCACGGGCCCTATGAGAAGGCCGTCCTGGAGAGCAGGAAATTCGCCGTTGAAAAAGGTCTCTATGATGCCAACCCCGGAAGCCATCCCGAGATAGACTACCTCGGTTATGCTGAGATAGCGAAGGAAATAGCGTTGAGAATAAACCCCTATGCCGTCTTTGTTCCAGTTGGAAACGGTACAACACTTTCAGGCATTCATTATGGCTTTAAAGCGCTCGGCCTGAAACCGAGGATGGTTGGGGTGACCACCAGCTTTGGAAACCAGGTTCTTCGGGAGTTCTACGGGGTCGATGGGAATGACTTCGCCGAGACCGAATTTAACGAGCCCCTCGTCTCCATCGTTTCCTTTGACAGGGATGCGGCCCTCAAAGCCGTGAACGAGTCGGGGGGATACATCTTCGGGTTTGCGGATGACACCGCGCTGTATTACGCATCCCTCCTGAAGGGGGTTGGGATAAACGCCCTGCCGGCGTCCGCACTTACCCTTGCTGGACTGGTAAAGTTCGTGAGGAAGTTCGGTGTTAACGGAAAGAACTTCGTTCTCGTGGTTACTGGAGGTGTAAAGAATGGAAGAGGCCCTACTCTTGACGGAAGGGCGCTATCTGTCAACGGATGGAAAGACCGCGCACGGGTTGGTGAGGTACTCCAGAAGGTTTAGGATCGTGGGCCTCGTGGACTCGACCCTCACGGGGAGGGACGCCGGTGAGGTTCTAGACGGCATCAGGAGGGGCATTCCCATCTACGCAACATTGGATGAGGCATTAGCTGAGAACCCGGGCGTGGGTTATCTAATAATCGGCGTTGCCACCCCTGGCGGTTACCTTCCCCCAGACTACAGGAGGGTAGTCACCAAGGCCATACGGAGGGGACTGAGCATCATCAGCGGACTCCACAGCTTCCTGAGTGATGACCCCTATCTCAGACGGCTGGCGAAGAGGTATGGAGTCGAGCTGATAGACGTCAGGAAGATGTTCTACAACCTGAGGATACCCTTCACCGGTAAGATAGAGGAGGTTTCCTCAATTAAAGTGGCCGTTCTCGGAACCGATGCGGCGATAGGGAAAAGGACGACGGCCATAATGCTCCAGGAGGCATTTGAAAAGCTCGGAAAGAAGAGCAGTTTCGTCGCCATGGGCCAGACTGGGTGGATGCAGGGCTTCAGGTACGCGATAGTTATGGACTCCATAATCAACGACTTCGTGGCAGGGGCGATAGAGGACGTCATCTGGAGGGCATGGGCCGAGGAGAGGCCCGACGTTATAGTGACCCATGGGGAAGGTTCTCTGCTCCACCCGGCATATCCAGGCGGTTTCGAGCTGATAGCCGCTGGAAGGCCCGATTATATCGTCCTTCAGCACGCCCCGGCCAGGAAGAGCTTCGACGATTTTCCGCAGTATCCCCTGCCACCGCTGGACAGGTATATTCAGCTCGTGGAACTGCTCTCGGGTAGAAGGCCAATCGCCATAACGATAAACTCCCAAGGACTCACGAGGGAAGAAGCTTTAGAGAAGGCGAGGGAAATAGAGGAAACCTACGGCATACTGACGAGGGTTCCGCTATATGAGGGGGTAGAAGACATTGCCAGGATGATACTCGACGACGCAGAGGGAAGGGCTAGAGCCACGGAGGAGGTGGGGGCTCTTGTCGCTCCCTGACCTTAAATGTTTTGACTATATCCTTGTGGGGAGCCCCAAGATTAGGAGAAAACAAGTAAGCTCGATTTACCGCCTCGGTCTCGATGGGGAGGAACTTAAGTTTAAGCTCATCCATAGTTACCGGGAGAAAATCCCCAGGATAGAGCCGTTTGCGAAGCTCATGAGCATCGCACCAGCGGTGAACTACGGACTCTTTACACCTCTTATAAGGTTCGAGTTTCCCCTCGATGCGAGGGATTTCAGGTTTTTCGTTGAAATGATGAACGTAACCTCTAGGGACATCTTCGTCAATAGAATCGCCAGGAGAACGGGCTTCGTGAGGGAGGAGTTCGTACCCAGAACGGTAACCCCCGAAATGGCGGAACCCATGGCGAGGGTGGAGGCTGAGGAGATAACCGTTGAGGACATAGATTTTATCCCGGACTATGAAAAGTGCGCCGTCATGCTCAGTGGAGGTAAGGAAAGCCTTCTAAGTTATGGCTTAATGAAGGAACTCGGTTGCGACGTCTATCCCCTCTTTTTCAATGAATCGGGCGGTCACTGGAAGGTTGCCTTACCTGCATACCGCTGGTTTGAGAAGAACGAGCCCAACACAAAAAAGGTATGGAGCAACGTTGACAGGCTCTACACGTTCATCGAGAAGAACATGAGGATTCTCCAGAACGTTGGTAAGCCGAAGGCCGAAATTTACCCCATACGGCTGTTTTTCTTTGAGCACTATCTGTTCTCTTTCCTGCCACTCATATACAAGTACGGGATAGGAAATGTTCTCTTCGGGAACGAGTACGATGACCCGCGTGGGCTCAGCTATGAATTCCACGGCATTCCCCACTTTTATGCGGTCTTTGACCAGAGCCAGTGGTTTGAGAAGTACATGACGCACTGGTTCGCTGAACGCGGGCTCGGAATAAGGCAGTGGTCGGCAGTGCGCCCGATAACTGGTCTGATAGTCGAGCGCGTCCTTTATCACCGCTATCCCGAGCTCTTCAGGCTCCAGCGGAGCTGTCACTCCGTCCACAGGGAGGGTAATGACTACGTTCCCTGCGGCACCTGCTTTAAGTGCAACGGCATCCTCACTTTCCTCCTCGCAAACAGTATAGACCCTGCGTTGATAAAGTACAAGTCCGAGCACGTGAAGACACTTCCCGAGCGGATAAAGGCTGGACTGGTACGCCTCGATACCGACGAGCTTGAGCACTCCCTACACCTGATAAAGAAAAGGGACAGGAGCTTTCCTATGGAGGGTAAGCCCCACTGGCACGTTGAGATGCTCCACTTCGACGACAGGAACTCCCATTTTGATAGCATCCCCCCGGAGTTCAGGGAGCGCCTCTACTCAATACTTGAAGGGTACACGAAGGGGTATGTTTACCTCAATGGAAACAGGTGGAGAAGGATCACACGGAGGGAGGCTGTGAGGGGTGCTCCAGAAGAAGCCAACGGATAGGGATCTGGAGGGCTTTACCGTAATAGACGGTGAGCGGTACCTTGACGAGATACTGAAGTACGACATGGAGGTGAGCAGGGAGTTTTCAAAGTTCCCCCTTGGGGAGGAGGAATACCTGGATTCCTATTCGCGGGTTATTGGGAGGCTCCTCTCCTATGGCAGGCACAAGTTCTTCGTTGCGGTCGATGGTAAAAACCGCTACCTCGGGCACGTGTGGGTCTGCCTGCTTGAGGATACCGTGGATTTCGTCATGACAGCCTACATATACGATATCGAGGTAAAATCCAAAGGCCGTGGTATTGGCTCTGCCCTGCTGAGAAGTGCAGAGGAGTGGGCTAAAGCGCGGGGCGCCCTTAAAGTTTCTTTGAGAGTGGAAAAGGACAACCCCGCCATCGACTGGTACAGAAAAAGGGGCTACACCGAGCGGGCACTGATCCTAGAGAAAACCCTTTAACCAGCGGTTCTTAACCTCTTGTTCGAGAAATCTTTTAATTTCGAGCCATTTTTCAATTATCGATGCTCGTGAGGGGCAAAATCGCGGGGAATAAGGCCTCAGTGCCGTTTACGGCTCGCAAGGACAAGAAGGGTGTGGAGATAAAGGTCGATTTTCCGGACGAGGAATTTACCTATTCCGTGGACTGTCCATGCCTCGAACCCCTTGAGCTCCTCGGCCTATTACTACCATCCTTTGAGGAAAAGCTCGGCGAGATTCATGGGGTGTTCGTGGAGGAGGTAAAAGAAGAGAAGAGTCACTCCCTCTTGAATAGCCTCCGGAGGTTCCTCTCGAAGGGCGGGTAAACGACTCCTCTGTCTGTGATTATGCCCGTCAGATACTTGTGCGGCGTCACGTCGAAGGCAGGGTTGTAGACGTCGACATCTGGAGCAATCCTGCAGCCACCGCAGGTGAGAACCTCCTCCTTGCTGCGCTCCTCTATTGGTATCTCCTTTCCGCTTTTGAGGCTCATGTCTATGGTCGAGAGCGGCGCGACGGTGAAGAAAGGAATTCCATGCTCTTTGGCCAGAACTGCGAGGGTGTAGGTCCCTATCTTGTTGGCGAAGTCGCCGTTTGCCACTATCCTATCCGCGCCGACTATAATCGCGTCAACCTTTCCCTGCTGCATCACGAAGCCCGCCATGTTGTCGCTTATGAGCTTAAGCGGAATGCCGTCGTAGTGGTACTCCCATGCTGAGAGCCTCGCGCCCTGAAGGACGGGCCTCGTCTCGTCCACCCAGAGGAGCTTTAGGGTTCCTTCCTTGTGCATGACCCTCAACACGGCACCAACCGTTCCCAGGTGAACCGTTGCCAGGCTTCCGGCGTTGCAGTGGGTCAGAACGTTCCCCTCGGGAAGAACCTCTGCTCCATAGTGCCCCATCCTGAGGTTTGCTTCCACGTCTTCGTCCGCTATCTTTTGGGCCTCTTCAACTATAAGGCGCTTTATCTCATCAAGTGAATCCTCTCTGTGCTCCTCAACCAGCTTTTTAACCCTGTTGAGGGCCCAGAAGAGGTTCACAGCCGTTGGCCTCGTGTTCTTGAGTCTCTCGTAGGCCTCGTAAAAGCCGTCAAAGAACTCGTCCTTTGTCTTTGCCTTCGTCGTCTCCGCGTAGAGGGCCAGGCCAAAGGCTGCCGCGGCTCCAATCGCCGGCGCACCGCGTACTTGCATCGTAACTATTGCCCTGGCCACTTCCTCGACCGTCGTGAGCTCTATGACTTTGAACTCCCTCGGAAGCAGCCTCTGGTCGATCAGCTTAACCTTTCCGTTCTCATAGGTAACGCTTCTCGGAAGCCGCGTGAGTTCCTCTGGATTATACCTGAGCTCCATTACGCACCACCTCAAAGGGTTTAAGTATCGTGCTTAAAACTCAATCGGTGGTGACGATGAGGATATTCGTAACCGGTCCCGCGGGAGTCGGGAAGACGACGCTCGTGAGCAGAGTTGCCAGGGAAGTCGATCGCTGGGGCTATATCGTCGGCGGCATGATAACTCAGGAGGTTCGCCAGCGGGGGAGGAGGATGGGATTTAAAATCACTGCCCTCGACACAGGCGAGGAAGGAACTCTCGCGTGGATCGGCAACGGAAGGCCAAGGATAGGAAAATACGTAGTCCATGTTGACGAGCTCAACCGCGTTGGCGTTTCCGCGATAAGGAGGGCCTTAACCGAGGCAGATTTGATAGTTATTGATGAAATCGGCCCGATGGAGTATATGAGCGACGAGTTTGTAAGGGTTGTGGGAGAAGTCCTGAAGTCAGAAAAGCCGCTTCTAGCGGTAGTTCACAGACGCTTTGCGGACAAGTTCAGACCGCTTGGAAAACTCTACACACTGAGCGTCGAGAACAGAAACGGCGTGTTCTCTGAGGTGATGGATGAAGTCATGAAAGAGTTGAAGGGCTTAGAGCCTAAGTGAGTCCTTGCAGCTCTCGCATACCCACTTTTCGCCGCCCTCAATGTAGACCCTGTAGAGCGAACCGTACTGACCGCAGAGCTCGCAGATTCCATAGACGTCTGTCTCCGGCTCGGGCTCCTCCTCAGCCGCCTCCTCAGCTTCGGTGGCATAGGTATTGAGCGCCGCGAGAAGGTCCGCAGCAGTTACGAACCCTATCGGCTTTCCAAAGCGGGTAACGAGGAGCCTCCTTATGCCCTTGTCCATCATCTTGTCAATAGCATCCTGCACCTCGTAGTCATCCTCGATCGTTACGGGGTTCCTGGTCATTACCTCCTCGACTTTAACGTCCTTGGGGTCCCTGCCTCTTGCCACGACCTTGTCGAGTATGTCCCTGTCGGTTATTATACCAACAATCTCATCGTCCTCAACTACAACGGCACTCCCGACCTTGTTTTTGGAAAGAATCCGCGCGACCCTGTGAACCGTGTCGCTCGGCTTGACGATGACTGCTTTCCTTCTAACCACTTGTCCCACAGCGATTCTCGATGCCATCACATCACCCCGCTAACGGGGGTTGGAGAAGAAACTTAAAAACCTTTCCTCAGCGCCTACGCTTCAAAAGATACGAGACGAGGAGAAACGTTAAGATAAACGCCGCAAGGGGGAGCACCACTGAAAGGGCCGAAGTAGAAGTCTGCATTAGCGGTGTGGTGGTTGTTCGTTGCGTGGTGTTGCTGTGAGCACGGTTATTTCCCTGCCCGCTTCCATCACGGCAAGTTCCCGATTGAGTCGTATTGCTATAAGTGGGTATGTCCTTTGGACTCAGCAAGTCCGTTGAGGCCTTGTAGACGCCAGCCGCCATCATCCCGCGATGGCCAAACTTATCAGATGAAGCCTCTCAAAGCCGGGCACGGCCTTCTTAACTTTGGCCACGCTTTTCCTGGGAACAAGCAGAATGGGCCTGTCCGAAGCCTATGGTATCGTAGTCCAAGCGGACCACCTGGAAAATACAGTGGAGCCGATATTAGAGCTTTTCACGGCTTCAAACTGAGTTGAAGTCAATCCAGAAAAGCGCGAGAGTAAAAGGAAAGGAAGTCAGATTCACGGCTTCTCGAGAACGATCTCGATGGTCGAGGTGTTAGCAGTCCTACCGTCAGCGGTCGGAAGCTCCTCGGTGCCGATCCTGATCTCCTTGACCCTGACCTCTGGAAGGAACCTGTTCCTGACGATCTCGGCGACGTCGACAGCCCTGCTGATGGCCCTTCCCCTAGCCTTGACGCTAACTTCCTTGGCACCCTCGTTGAACTGGGTTATGACGGCCAGGACGTAGTTCATAACCGGCTTCTTTCCGATGTAGACGACATGCTCCTCTGCCATCTTTGGCACCTCTGGAATTTTGTCGTTAGCTTCTCATGACTATTGGTTAAATACTTTTCGGTCTTTCCTTGACGGTACTGGACAACCTTGTGGCTCTGATAAATCTATTGAATGTCCTTCTCCGTGCTGCATGTGGGTGTTAAAGCAAAATATTTTAACATCTTAACATTGCCATAGATTTGGTGATAAAATGGCCGTTCATCCAATTGATTACCGCTATGGTAGTGAAGAAATGAGACGTATCTGGGATGAGAAGAACAAGCTCCAGAAACTCCTCGACGTTGAGGCAGCGTTGGCGAGGGCACATGCGAGGGTTGGTAACATACCAGAAGAGAGTGCTCGGGTCATAAGCGAGAGGGCGAACACCAATTGGGTCAAGCTTGAGCGCGTCAAGGAGATTGAGGCCGAGATACACCATGATATAATGGCCGTTGTTAAAGCCCTGAGTGAAGTCTGCGGCGAGCACGGCAAATACGTCCACCTTGGTGCCACATCCAACGATATAATTGACACTGCAAACGCTCTCCTCATAAAGGAATCGCTCGACATCGTTCTTAGGGATTTGGAGGAACTTCGCTCGATTCTCAAGAACCTCGCTAGGGAGCATAAATACACCGTTTGTATAGGTAGAACCCACGGGCAGCACGCTGTTCCTACTACCTACGGCATGAAGTTCGCCATATGGCTCGATGAGATACAGCGGCACATTGACCGGATTGAGCAGGCGAAGGAACGCCTCCTGGTTGGCCAGATGAGCGGCGCCGTTGGAACCATGGCATCCTTCGGCGAGAAGGGCCTCGAAATACAGCGCCTCGTCATGGAAGACCTCGGCTTAAAGCCTGTAAGAATAAGCAACCAGATAATTCAACGCGACGTTTACGCGGAGCTCATAATGATTCTGGCCCTGATAGCTTCCACCCTCGATAAGATTGCCCTTGAGATAAGAAACCTCCAGAGGACTGAGATACTGGAAGTCAGCGAGCCGTTCGGGAAAAAGCAGGTGGGCTCTTCGACCATGCCTCACAAAAGGAACCCCATAAGGAGCGAAAAGGTGAGCGGATTGGCGAGGGTCCTCTACTCCAACGTTATCCCAGCGCTGCTCAACAATCCGCTCTGGCACGAGAGGGACCTTACCAACTCCTCTGTTGAGCGTGTTATCCTTCCAGAGAGCTTTATACTGCTTGATGAGATGCTTAAGAGCATGAAGAAGGTTCTCTCCGGCTTGGAGTTCTTCCCCGAGAACATAGAGCGCAACCTCTATATGACTCACAACCTCGTGATGGCCGAGCCACTGATGCTCAAGCTCACCGAAAAGGGCATGGGGCGGCAGGAGGCTCATGAACTCGTGCGGCAGATTGCCATGAGGGCCTTTTACGAAAAGAGGGACTTGATAGAGGTGGCTAAGGAGAGCGAGGAAGTTAGAAGGTTCCTGAGTGATGAGGACCTTGAGAGCCTGAAGCCTGAGAATTACATAGGACTCGCGCCGCAGATAGTTGAAAATATAATAGCCCATATAGAGGAGAAGGAGCAAAAATAGGGTCTGTGAGTGGTTATTTAGATAGTTGGGGCTTTATTCTCCTCTTTGCTATTTTTCATTTTATGTTTCGAGTTGTCTCTCAAATTTTAGGGCCAATCTTTACGTTTTTCTTTCTTGGAATTTTTACTTTTTAAGCTTGCTTTATTTTAACTTCTGTTGATTTTTTATTTTTTACTTTTAATTTTGGACTTATTTTAAACTGTTTGAAATGTTAAAAAATCGCAATTTCTGACTTTTTAAGTTTGTAAGTATTGTTCGTAAATTAGTAGTAAATCACCAGTAAACATCCAAGCACGCGACCCTTTTTGCAATGGAGGGTATCTGAGAGATGCCAATTGGAGTCATTTCCTATCCCTCAATAGAGCCACTAGAAATATGTTGTGATCTCCACCCCTTTAAACTACCTTTGCTCGTAACTAATTTTTGGTTCGTGAGGTCGGGCTTCTGCAGTCAAAAATATGCATGAGGCACATGTTAACTTGAGGATGGTGTTTTGGGAGAACATTATGAGAGAAGGATAATCTAACGGGTTTGTTATTTAGTTTTGGCCGTTGCTTTTATTTGCCCCTTCATTTACCTCTAGTTCTATGGACTTTAATTGCATGTGGACAATCAGATTAAGTGTGTTGTCCATTTCCTAGGAAGTGGCTTCATACTACTCACCCGCCATTGTCTTATTGTACTTTGTTGTTCATGTATCTTAGATATAATGTACCTTATATCTAAAACATCTGCACATAAATGTTCGCCGATTTTGGCATTCTCTGCTGCAAGCGAGTGGACAAATACTGGAGTCCGAAGCTCTGAACATAGGGGGGAGGAGAATAAAGAGGCTTGTGGGTGTTCCTGTTAGATGAAGGTGGTGCCCCAGTAAGACACCAATGGCACCCGGGACTTTCTAACCACGTCAGTATTAGTGTGGTATATGTCTCCCTCCACAAGCTTTGTTTTTATTCCCTGGTCTCTAATGGGGTGCCGTCAATATAAGTTAACCTTTCGCAGTGTTGCCTCGACAATTTCATGAGAACGCCAAAGGATCCTAAAGTTCACGTGATAAAGTCCGATGCCCACACTCTCCAACTACCTTAAGTTGTAACCATGTATTTGAGTGTTTAGACGGGGCATCATACAGCCTAAATTTCCAGAAAAATTACATTCTCTCTGGATGCCTTTGGGGTTAAGTATTTGCCCTGAGTATGTGCTCTCTAAATATATCCTCGGGCTGCTATATCTTGCACTAGTGTTTAATTTTACTTTCATGTGGGGTCAATTTTTGCTAATTTTTAACATTTTATTGTGTGTTCTAATAACCTTTTAAAGTAGTACTTTTTGCAATTTTTATTGATTTTGTATTTTCTTATTTTTATCTCAAAAATAAAAAATTACATTATGAGAAATAGTCAATTTTAATATTGCTTTAAGAAATAATTCACCGAAAAATTTGAGAGATACACCAACACAAAAAATTAGTCTAACCTAAAAATGTGAAAAGCTAGAAAACTGCCCTTGTGGACAAAAACAGCTACCAAAAACCCCAATTCGCCCAAAATAGCCTGAAAATTCCGTCTCACTCGCCCTCAGAGGAGTCCATCCTGGGAACCTCATTTCCTTCGGCCAGGATTATGAGCTCCCTGCCCTCAACTAGCATCTGGGAGACCTTCTTCCTGGCCGAGCTTAGCGCCCTCCAGACAGTCCCCCTTGAAACACCCATTCTCTTTCCTGCCTCCTCCTGGGTCAGGCCCTCGTAATCAACCAGCCTCAATGCCTCAAACTCCTCATAAGTCATAAAAATGGGTGGTTTTGGCTGTCCAACGGGGGGTATGGCTGGATAGAAATGTCTAACCTGGGGAATGAACCCTATCATCCTGAGCTTTCTCCTCCTTCCCCGGCCACGACCCCATCCACGTCCCATTCCCATCGGCATGGCTATCAACACAATGATAGTGAATTCGTTTATAGTTTTTTCTAATGTCTCATACCTTCCAGTAATGATTATAACCTATGCCTTCTATATGGGATGGGTGAGAAAAATGGGCTTTCGTCTGATTGAAAGAAAGATAGGCTGGCATAAAGATTTCGACAGCTCCCACTTCCTCGCCCTCCCGTACGAAAGCAAGTGCCTCAGGATTCACGGCCACACATACAACGTGGATGTCGAGATATGGGGTGAAGTAAACGAGAACGGCATGATATTTGACTTCAACCACCTAAGCGAGTTAATCAAGTTGCTTGACCACCGTATCCTCGTCAGTAGGGAGTGGGTTGTTACGGAAACTGACCAAGTTGTGGTCATTGAAAAGAACGGTAAGCGACTTGAATTACCTAAGGATGAGGCGGTGATTCTGGACAAGAGAAATGTTACCGCTGAATGTATTGCTGAGTGGTTTGCAGAGAGAATAGCCGAAAAAGCTGGCGACAACGTCAGAAAGATAAAAGTGAAAATTTGGGAGGATCCAAGGAGCTACGCGGAGGTCACTCTCGAGCGTTGACCGTCGTGATTCATAACTACTACATGGCGCAGTGTACGTGCACTTCAGAAGGCTGACTGGGGAAGGGAAAGCTTAGCAATTCTTCTTTAACTTTTCGGCTATTTCTCTGCTGATACCATATCTCTCCCTGAGGTTTTTCAGGTTTTCTTTGGCCACTATCTTCAAATCATTGAAATATGGCTCGCCGAACGTATCCTCCGCCTCGAGCGCCAAGTTGTAAATGAGGGTCAAATATGCATCCGCCATTTCACGCTCTTGGCTTTCAGCCAGATAGGGCATCATGTCCACGAGATAGCCGAGGAAGTTGTGGAGTATGTTGAGCCAGTCCCTTTCGTAGCCGTTCTCGATGAGCCATCCTTTGAGGGTGATGAACACCTTAATCACTGGAACAACCACGACCTTTTCCTTGTACCTGCGATACCTTATGAGCAGGTACTGGAGAAGAGAGATAAGGAGCTTTCCGACTACATCCTTACTGCCTCCTTTCTCCTCGACGAACTTCTGGAACTCCACGAGGCCCTTCTCCCCACTCCTTTCGAACTCCGTTAATAGTCCCACGTATGGAGTGGAGTACTGGGAGAAATCGACGTCATCAAGCTCCGGAATCTCGGGGAATATCCTCATAATGGCATCTTTAATGCCCACGATACCACCCAAAATGTTAAAATGCTCCCCCGCTTATTAGCTTTGGGGTGGTGGTATGGAGTTCTCCGCTGGAAGGAGCTTTCTCTTCAGGGTTCCCGAGGGCGAGGAGCTTTTGGGCTTCATCAACGAGTTCGCGAGAAAGAACAACATCTTAACTGGAACAGTTAGTGCCATAGGGAGTCTGAGGAACCCTAAGATCGGCTACTTTGAAGAAAGCAAAGGAGAGTACAAAATCATCGAGCTGGAAGGGACTTATGAACTCGTCTCCCTCATGGGCAACATAAGCCTCAAGGATGGGAAGTCCTTCGCCCACATCCACGTTGCCCTCGGCGATTCCGAGGGGCGGCTCTGGGGCGGCCACCTGGTTGAGGGTGAAGTTTTTGTTGCCGAGGTCTTCATCCAGGAACTTCTCGGAGAGCCCCTTGAGAGGAAGCCCCAGGAAAACGGACTGGCGCTTTGGAGTGTGGAGAACCTTAATTCTCAGCAACCTTGAAGGGTCTACTCACCGTTACCTAAACAATAGTATCTTACCATTTTTGCAGTCAGAGATCGGGACTCTAATATTTTGAAATCGTTGGCTTTTGCTTAGTAGATTTTCCCCGAGGGAAATACGATTATCCCCATTTCAGTTATCTCGAATGGATACTTGTACATCGAATGGCGTGTTCCACACATCTTTCTAACGACTAAATAGCGTTTGAGTTTACCCATTCCATCATCCACTACTTCCTTGAGACCAAGGGTTACAATGCCATCGGCAATGTAGCCCTCCACACTGTATTTGCTGAGTTCGTATGGAGTTTCACTTATCAGGAGGATGGTTACGTTCATGCTGGAGAATGCTGTCTTGAGCTTCAGCATCACCGATCGAACGTCAAATTCTTTTTTCCATGCGAGTGTTAGCGGCGATATAGAATCAATTACGAGGCGTTTTGCGTTGATTGATTTGACAAGTTGGATTATATGCCTTATAAAACCATCAACGGTGATGTCTTTTTCGGGGGCAAATTTTTCCTCTATGGATGATCTATAAATTTTGCTGGCCCAATCAACGAGAATAATCCGGCCTTCTCCTTCGTACTTTCTGAATTCCCATCCAAAAGACAGCATTTCTCTCCTCAGGTCATTGAGTCTCTCATCAAGACTCACAAAAATGCCAGGTTCCTTGTATAGCTCAGCCCCCTTGTAGATGAACTGAGCCCCGAATATAGTTTTACCCGTACCAGTCTCGCCGGTAACCAGTATTATGGAGTTTTCAGGAAATCCTCCGCCGGTTATTTCATCAAATCCAGGAATGCCCGTTTTCACTCGATATTCGCACCCTCCCATCGTCTAGGATATACCGCCCAAAAAATAAAAGTTTTTTGAGGGAGTGTTGTATTCTAGAAGGGCATACTGAAGAGCGCTTCTCAAAACACCGAGCTCAACCTTCCACCGTCAACTGGAATCATCGCGCCGTTGATGTACGAGCCGAACTCGCTTGCGAGGAAGGCAACTAGGTAGCCTATCTCCTCGGGCTCGCCGAGCCTTCCCAGAGGTATTGGCTTCGCATACTCCTGGAGGGCCTCCTCCACAGTCTTTCCTTCCCTCTTTGCCCTGTCCTGGGCGAGCTGGATCATCCTGTCCGTCCTTATTATTCCTGGCATTATGCCGTTCACCGTTATCCCCTTCGGCCCGAGTTCCTTCGCCAGAGTCCTCACGAGACCCGCCATGGAAATCCTCACCACGTTGCTCAGAGCTATGTTGGATATGGGCTCCTTTATAGCCACGCTTGTCAAGTATACTATCCTTCCGTAGCCCTTCCTTTCCATCGCCGGGACTAGAGCCTTGGTGAGGTATACCGCTGGATAGAGGAGCAGCCTAACAGCTCCCTCCCAGTCCGCCATTTCCATCTCCATGAAGTAGCCAGGCTTTGGGCCGCCCGTGGAGAAGAAAAATATCTCTGGCTCTCCTATGTTTTCAAGCTCTTTCACCGTTCTCTCGAGATCCTCCATCTTCGTGAGGTCGGCCACTATATACTCCACGCTAACGTCGCTCTCGGCCTTTATCTTCTCTTTCGCCCTCTTCAGGCTCTCCTCGCTCCGAGAGAGTAGTATCACGTCAGCTCCTGCCTTGGCCAAGACCCTCGCAACGCCGAAGCCTATTCCCTTGCTCGAGGCCGTTGTAAAGGCGAGCTTTCCAGAAAGGTCTATGCCCAGCATAGGGATCACCAGAAAACCCTCACGGAGAGGGAATAAAGGGTTTGCGGGTCATTTTTGAGTATCGGTTAGTCTGAATTCTGCTTGAGCGTTGGGGGAGCACGTAGTGCCGTTATGATGCCAAAGACGCCGATGAACTCGGGAATGGCAATGCCCCTGAAGGTTTTCATTGCCCACACTGCCAAGAGCCAGTCCATGACGATCATTCCACGCTCGCTGTTATGAAGAAAACCACTGCTCACGGGGTAGTGGAGACGATTCCAAAACTCCGGCTATTAAACTTGTTGGGCACGTGCTGGACTCGATTAGGGCTGATGTCTTAAGAAATCGGAAATGAAGAAGGGGAGAGTTCAATCACCAGCCGCCCCTGCCGTGCCCCATGCCACGTCCCATACCACGACCCATTCCGCCGCCTTCCCTGCCCATCACGGCACCCTGGAGCTCGCCGCGGAGGAATGCTTCAACGGCCTCTTTGACGGTCATCGTCGAAGGTGCCGAGGCCATCCTTATGCCCGCAGCCTGGAGAACGTTGTAGGAGTTCGGCCCGAACTGTCCGGCTATTACCACTTCCGCACCCTGGTCGATGCAGAACTGGGCCGCGGTCACCCCTGCTCCCCTTGGCTGGTTGTAGCCCGGGTTCTGGACGACCTGGACGTTGGTTATCTCTCCGTTCTCTACGTCCACTATGGTGAAAGCGGGAGTCCTTCCGAAGGCCTGGTTCACCCTGTCATCAAGTCCTCCGTTTATGGTTGAGATCACTATCCTCATCTTTCCACCTCCAGTTAGGATTAGGGAAGCCAAATTTAAAAAAGTTTGCATAAGCTCAAATAAGTTCAAAATGACCTCCAGAACCTTGGTCTCATAAACTCACGCAGGATTAGCAGAACCAGAAGACCGACCGCGTAGGGAGCCGCGGCTATGAAGAGCTTGACCAGGAAGTATAGGATTCCTATCAGCAGGAGAAGGTCTATCAGGCCGTAGAAGCCAAAGGGTCCCAGGTAATAACCCCTGCCGAAGCCTCTACCGTATCCCCTGCCCATTCCCCTCGGCATCTATCATACCTCCAAGGTAGAAAAAGAAAAAGGCCTCACCACCAGCCGTAGAGCCAGCGGAGGGTTCTCCTGCTTGGTCGGCCCGTCCCTGGGCAGTAGCCCAGGCGAGCTCCCCAGCCTCTGCCACCTCTTCCCCAGCCACGACCCCAACTGCGGCCACGGCCCCATCCAAAGCCGTAAGCGGGGTAGACCGGGTAGGCTGGTCCGTAAGCTCTGGCCGGAGCAACTGGATACGCTGGTCCATAGGCTGGGGCCGTTGGAGCAACTGGAGCAGGAGTGCTGAACTGGCTGGCACTTCCACTGGTAATGGCCTTTATGGCCTCTTCAACTGGAGTTCCTGGGGCTACCTGATAGAGCTTTATTCCTGCTGCCTGAATGGCGCCGAGCGCATTTGGTCCGACCTGTGGCGCTATAACCGCCTCAACGCCCTCGTTGATGAGGGTCTGCACTGCCATCGGCCCGGCTCCACCGCCGGCCATGGCTGCACCGTTCTGGATGACCTTGCTGTTCGTGACGTTGCCGTTCTCGTCAACGTCCACTATGAGGAAAGCCGGAGCCCTTGCGAAGACAGGGGCGACCGTGTCTTCAAGCCCTCCACCGTTGGTGGGTATCGCAATCCTCATACTTACCACCTCCACACTATTCGTTCTTCATGTATTTGTGCATATGCACACAATTATAAACTTTTCGGTCACCCTAATCCTCAGTGAGGGGTTTTCCGCAAAGAAAATCATTTAACTTTAATGAAATTGTTTGCCCAAAATGTTTAAATTCTCCCAAACCTGTGTATCACGCGGTGGTTTCCGTGAAGGGGCGCTTAGCGTTACTCCTGATTGGACTCCTGATCCTGGGAGTGGTTTCAAGTGGCTGCATTAGCGAAAAGGTGGACAATACGAGCACAAGCACGAAAAAGTTTGAGGGCAAAACCCTCGTCGTCTGCTCTGGAGCGGGCTTGATGAAGCCCATGAACGAGCTGATAGGAATGTTTGAGAACGAAACTGGGGCAGAGGTCGAGGTCCACTATGGTGGGAGCAGCGAGATTTTTGGGATTCTGCAGACCACCTGCGGCTGCGACGTCTTCATCCCCGGCGCCTGGTACTACACCCAGGTCGGCATGGAGAAGGGCTACGTTCTGAACGACACAGTGAGGAACGTTACCCTGCACGTCCCGGTCATAGCGGTTCCAGCCGGAAACCCCAAAGGCATACACTCGCTTGAGGACTTGGCAAGGCCCGGCGTTAGGGTTGTCCTCGGCGACCCGAAGGCCTGTGCCATAGGCAAAGTTGCGAAGAAAATCCTCGAGAATAACGGCCTCTGGGAGAACGTGAGCAGGAACGTCGTGACTTTTACGCCAACGGTCAATCAGCTGCTCATTTACATCACCACTGGGCAGGCAGATGCGGCGATAATCTGGGAGGACATGACAACGTGGGCACAGGCAAAGGGCAAGATCGAGGTCATCCAGATTCCACCGGAGCAGAACATTATAAAGACCATTCCAACCGCCGTGACGACCTGCGCCGAAAATGATGGGCACCTGGAGGTGGCAAAGGCCTTCAACGAATTCATAGCGAACCACACAGAGGTCTGGGAGAAGTGGGGGTTCAGGCCATGGCAGGGCTGAACTTCAGGAGGCTCTGCATTGCCGTTTCCCTCCTTTTTACCCTCTTCCTTTTCATGGCCATAGCGGCCCTCTTCGTTGTTCCGAGCCCAAAGGATATATTAGAGGCGCTGAAATCCGAGGAGATGGTCTTCTCCCTCAGGCTGTCCCTTCTGACGGCTTCCATCTCTACGGTCATCGTCATGTTCATTGCCATCCCCATAGGATACGCCCTTTCGAGGTTCTCCTTCCCTGGGAAGAGCGTTGTCAAGTCGATACTCGACCTCCCTATGGCATTTCCAGAGCTGGTTCTGGGGCTCGCCCTGCTTCTCCTCTTTGGCAGGACCCTCGTTGGGGAGGCATTTCAGAGCCTTGGAATTAAAGTTGTCTTCACCAAGCTCGGCATCGTGGTGGCCCAGATATTCACCGCTCTGCCCTACGCCACTAGGATAGCTTACTCGACCTTTGAATCAGTAAGCCTTAGGTACGAGCTCGTCTCTAGGAGCCTCGGCTACACCGAGTTTGAGACGTTTAGAAACGTCACGCTCCCCCTGGCGAAGAACGGCCTTTTTGCCTCCACCATAATAACCTTCGCGAGGTGCATGGGAGCCTTTGGGGCCGTGCTCATCCTTGCTGGCGGCTCTTACATGAACACGGAGATACTGCCCGTGACTCTCTACCTGAACATCTCCTACGGCAACATAGGGATGGCCATAACGAGCGGCATAGTGCTGATAGTGGTGTCCTTCCTCGCCATTCTTGCCTTCGAAAAGCTGGAGGGTGGTACCGGTGTTCCTTGAAATCAGGGAACTGAGCATCGACTTGGGGGAATTCAGGCTCGAGGACGTTTCCCTGGATATTGAAAAGGGGGAGTACGTCACTGTAATCGGGCCCACGGGCAGCGGGAAGTCCATACTCCTGGAGACCATAGCGGGCTTCTATAAGCCCCAAAAGGGACAGATAATCCTCGAAGGGCGGGACATAACGGAGTTGCCCCCGGAGAGGAGAGGAATCAGCGTGGTCTATCAGGACTACGTTCTCTTTCCGCACATGAGCGTCTACGACAACATAGCCTACGGCCTGAGGAAGAGGGTGAAGGACGAGGGAAAAATCCAGGAGGAGATTCAGAGGATAGCTGAGGTCCTCGGCATAGACCACCTCCTCCACAGGAGGCCCACTACACTGAGTGGCGGCGAGCAGCAGAGGGCGGCGATAGCGAGGGCCCTCGTCGTTAAGCCCAAGCTCCTCCTCATGGACGAGCCCTTCTCCGCGCTGGACGTCAAGACGCGCGAGGAGCTGCGGAAGCTCGTCAAGAGGGCCATAAGGGAGTACCAGACGACCGTTCTCCACATCACCCACGACTTCGACGACGTATTTAGCTTGGCCACTAGGGTCGTTGTGATGAAAGACGGAAGGGCCGTTCAGACTGGAAGCCCCGAGGAGGTCTTCTCAAGGCCGTCGAGCGACTTCGTTGCAGATTTCGTTGGAACCAACCTCCTGAAGTGCCGCATAGTTGGGAGAGAAGGAGATTTGACGGTATTGAGTGCAGGAAAGCTGAGGCTCTACAGCTCCGATACGGCCGGGGTAGGGGAAGAGGTCGTTGTGTCCATAAGGCCAGAAAACGTGATAGTTGCCAAGGAGCCCATCGAGAGCTCCGCGAGGAACGTCTTCGTTGGCAGAGTTCTAGAGGTCATCCGGCGGGGTCACCTGGTGTGGCTGAGGCTTGGGCTGGATGGGGTTGAGCTTAGAGCCGTCGTGACGCCCAACTCCTGCGATTTGCTGGGCATCGAAGAAGGGAAGGAATTTTACGTGCTCTTCAAGGCCTCGAACGTTAAGATAGTGGGGTGATGGAATGTTTGATCCCTTCGAACTCTACCTCCACGAGGACTGTCCGTACTTTGACGAGACGACGGAACTGCTGGGGATAAGAGGGGATGGTGAGCTACGGATAATCTCGAGGGAAGCGGGAATAGCGGCGTGCACGGAGGATCTTGCCAAGTTTTACGAGCGGAAGGGCCTGAGAGTGGTCGAGTACGTACAGAGCGGGAAAGAATTCAAAGCTGGTGACCTCCTGTTCCGCGCTGAGGGCGATTTGAGGGAGCTCTTTAGGCTCTGGAGGGTCTCCCAAACCTTCCTCTCGATAACGTGCGCAGTGGCAACGAAAACGAGAAAACTTCTGGGGCTCGCCAGGGAAGTCAATCCACGCGTGATTGTGGCGACCACCCGCAAGGCCCACCCGGGGATGCGCTACTTCGAGCTTAAGGCCGTGAGAGCAGGAGGCGGCGAAATCCATCGCAACTCCCTGAGCGATTCCGTTCTCATAACGCAGAACCACCTCCGCGTTGTCAGGGAGCTCGAAAACCTAAAATCCCTAAGGAAAATCGAAATCGAGCCGGGAAATGTCGAAGAGGCGCTTAGATACGCAAAGCTCGCCGACGTGCTCCTCCTGGATCACTTCTCCCCGGAGGAGCTTGAAAGGCTCGTCCCGAGGCTAAGGGAGCTAAACCCATCGCTTGAGATAGCGGTCGCTGGGAACATCACCGAGGAGAACATTAAAGACTACGCAAGGCTGGCGGATATAATAGTGACGAGCGAGCCATACTACGCGAAGCCCCTCGATTTGACGACGAGGATTGAGAAGTCGTAAAAACGGAGAGGGGCTTCACTCCTTCTCCACCATGACTTCTGTGGCCTTTATTACGACACGAACCTTGTCCCCCGGTTTCAGACCGAGCTCTTCCACGGCTTCCCTCGTTATCATCGCCGTTATAACGTCCGGGTTCGTGAGCTCCACCTTAACCAGCGCCGCGACCTCACCGAGCTTGACGTCCGTGACGATACCCTCAAGCTTGTTCCTTGCGCTCATCATTTTTTCTCACCTCCGTTTACTTTATATCTACCAAGTTGTTTGGTCGACCTTAAAACCTTACTGCGGCCATGGCATTAATTCACCCACTTCAGAACTCTGGCCCGGTCGGAAGGCGTCTCTTGTGCTCGCTTCTTTTGACGAGCAGTTCAACGTATTCAACTTTCTCCAACGAGATTCCAAGCTCCTCGGCAATATCCTCTTTGGGCATCTTGAGGTCGACGAGACGCCAGAGGACCTCATCGAGCAGTCTGTAACTTATCCCCAGTTCATCCTCGTCAGTCTGGCCCTCCCAAAGGCCAGCAGTCGGCTTCTTCTGAATAATTTTCTCTGGAACCCCCAGACGCTTGGCCAGCTCCCAAACTTCAGTCTTGTAAAGGTTTATGAGCGGTGCATAATCACTTGCTCCATCGCCCCACTTGGTGAAATAGCCAGTTAAAAGCTCGCTCCTGTTGCTGGTTCCTAACACCAGACGGTTCATGGAGTTAGCATAGGCATAGAGGAGAATCATCCTTGTTCTGGCCATGATGTTCCCCTTGCTTTTAACATCGAGCTCTCCAACGGCTTTTTCAAACTCGTCCACGATGGGTTTTATGTTTATGAGTTTGTAGTCGATTCCGAGGTTTTTGCAGACGAGTTTTGCGTCTTCAACGTCGCCGTTCTCGTAGTAGGGCATTATTAGGCCCAGGACCTTATCCTTCCCGAGAGCTTTGACTGCCAAATAAGCAGTGGTAGCACTGTCTATGCCACCGCTTACTCCTACGACGACACCCTCTGCCCTTGCCTCCTCGACCTTCTCTCTGATGAAGGAGGCTATAATGCTGATAACTCTGGCATAATCCAGCACCCTCATGCTGACCCCTCCATCGTTGCGAGTATCTTAACGTGTTTTTCTTTGTTCTTCACAAGCTCTTCAAACCCCTTTTCAATTATGTCACCAAGCCTGACGCGCGAGGTTATCAGCGGTCTAACGTCAACCCTATTCGAGGAGATCAGAGAGATCCCCCTGAGGAAATCGTCAGCACTGTGGGAAACCGACCCGGTTATCACCTTCTCGCCGACCACTAGTCCCTTGGCATCAAAGGGAGTCAGACATTTAAAGACCCCGAGCATAACGGCCTTCCCACCCTTCCTGAGGCATTCAACTGCTGTCCTGAACGTCTCGTTTATCCCAACGCACTCAAAACTCACATCTACCCCAATATCTGTCTCAGACACTATCTCCCCTACAACATCTTCAGTGGTCTTTCCTGTGGGGTCGATAACGATGTCTGCTCCGAGCTCTTTGGCCTTTTCTCTCCTCACTTTTGAGGGTTCAACGACGATTATCTTTCCAGCTCCGCTCGCCTTTGCCACGAGAAGGACGCACAACCCTATCGGCCCAGCGCCCACTATTACAACGCTGTCTCCAGGCATTATTTCGGCCTTCTTGACAGCCCTCACTCCAACGGATAGAGGTTCAACGAGAGCCCCTTCTTCAAACGAAACACTCTCCGGGAGTTTGTATGCCTGATTGGGCCTTACCAGCGCGTACTCCGCGAATCCTCCATCCTCACTCAGTCCAGTAACGCCGAAGTTAACACAGAGGTTTTCCATCCCCCTGCGACAGAAGTAGCACTCACCACAATGGATGACGGGAAAAACCGCTACTCTATCACCCTCTTTGAATCCCTTGACTCCTGCTCCCACTTCCACTACCTCTCCTGAGAACTCGTGGCCGAGTATTACCGGTGCGGTTCTTCCGGTGAGTGGATGGGGCTTATCTTTGGGCACGAAGATTGGTCCGCTTAAGTATTCATTCAGGTCGGTTCCACATATTCCGCAGGTTCTAACCCTTATCTTGAGAAAGCCTGGCTTGATTTTCGGTTCTTCAACCTCTTCGAGTCTCAGATCACCCCTTCCATAGTATCTGAGTCCAAGCATGGTATCACCGTTTTTTGGGAGTATTTAATGGATTTATGCTTTTTCCTTCCTCCTTTGGAAGAATGACAAGTGCTCGGCGTAGATTAAAATGATTTTGTTTACCTAAGCGCCCTATGAGAACCTTCAAACCCTGATACCTCGTCGTTATCAATTAGCATGTTCCCTGCCCTTTCTGTAACTAGATGCCAGGGTTTTAAGTTGAACCAGTCAGCAGAAGACATCCTTGATGTGGATAAGTGGGAGGGCATCCAGTAAGTGGCGAGGGGAACTACTAACCATCTGCGGGCTAAGAACTGGTAGCATCATAGAGTTATAATCCTAAAAACTCGCAGAGGAGCTTGAAGAAGCTGGTTTTCCTTCCAGCGGGCGTTATGAAGTGATGGATGAGAAGCTCCTCCCTGAGCCAGTCGCATTCTTCCAGCCCAGACCTCCTGCATGCTTCGCCAAAGTTCGAACTCTCGGCAAGGGCGCGGAAGACCCTCCACCCATCGGTGAAGAGGCCGTTGAAATAGCTTTTTAACCACCTCTCGTCGATGGAGCGAACGAGGAGATCGCCCCTCCTCGAGAGTCTGTAATAGGTGTGATGTTTGTGAACTTCGAAGGCCTTCTTAAAGCGCGCCTTGCTCCTCTTTATCGCACTCCCAGAGTCCCTCTCAACCAGTCCGAGCTCTATGAGGTCCCTTATGGCGTCATTAATCGTCTGAACGTCGAGCTCTGTCATCCTGGCCATCATCTTGGCGTAGTCAACCCCGGCCCTCTTCAGGTGGAGCAGGACGTAGAGGTGAACTGGCAGGAGTTCAAATCCGCGGTATGAACTTTGGCGTTCTTGATGTGTATTCTCTCCACTCATTCCCGAACCGCCCCTCTAGTTCCTTCTCCTCTTCACCTATTAATCTCACTACCGTGAGCCAATATGATATATGAACTGTAAGGGGGAGGTTCCGCAAGCATCAGCGAAAATCCCGGAGCGATAAAGAAACCCCCAAATGGAGTATATTGGATGCCTGACCCTAGAATAGCAGCCCGAAGTCAGGAGCTTTTCCGTTTCATATGCCCTTTTGATCTGGGAGTAGCGGAGGAGCCATAGGGAAATCCCCACGAGGAAAGCGGCCAGGCCTACGGCGTAGCACTTAAACGTCAGTAGGTTTAGGTGAAAATCGAGGAAAAGCGCGAGGGCCGCGTAGGAGAGGACAATTTTTCCGACCCTCGGGGCTATTCCCCGGAAGCTCATCCTCCCGCCTTGGCTTTCTTTTCCTGCACCTGCTCCCAGAGGTCATCGAAGTTCTCGGCAACCCTCTGGAGGGCGAGCTTTAAGTCCCTCGTCCTCGTGAAGAAGGCAACCTTGTCGCTCTGATCCCTTATCCTCAGAAAGTTTGGCCCCATCCTGAATGCCGCTAGAACGTCAACGTCCATTAGCTGGCCCACTATCAGTTTGAACTTCCTGGGGTCGCCGTGGCCCTCGTCGTGCTCCTGCATATCCTTGGCTTTGTTGTGCCTCTTCTCAAGGAGCTTGACGCTCCCGTCTTCACAGACCTCGTAGATGGCGAAGAACTTAGAATCGCCGTAGTGAGCATCGATGAGCGTCTCATCGTTCTCCATCCCAAAGGCAACCTTCAGGCACTTCATCTACACCACCGTGTGAGCATATGCACAAAGCTTAAAAACTTTTAGGTTAGCCTAATTCTGGAGGTGAGGTAATGCAGATTGCAGTGAGCGGTGGAAAAGGAGGCACCGGAAAATCCACCATTGCGATAAATCTCGCGATAGCCCTCAGCGAGTACTTTGACCTGGTGCTGGCCGATTTGGACGTTGAGGCACCAAACGACCATCTGCTCCTTGGAGTTGAGCTCCAGAACGAGGAGCCGGTGGAGCTCTTCATGCCGCGCTTCGACTACTCCAAGTGCACCCGCTGCAGGAAGTGCGCGGAAGTTTGTGAGGAGCACGCAATAATAACCATGCGCGATGGGACACCGTTCCTGATGCCCAACCTCTGCTCCGGCTGCACCGCCTGTGAGATAGTCTGCCCGGTTCCCGGAGCGATACTTCCGGGGAAGAAGCTTATGGGCCACACCTATCTAACGGAGACACCCTACGGCTTCCCACTCGTTACGGGCAGGCTTTTGGAGGGCGAGGAGAGGGCCATGCCCGTCGTCTCCAGAGCCAAGAAGAGGGCCCAAAGCCTAAACAAGGAGCTCCTCATGGTGGACACCGCAGCAGGTACGAGCAATACTGTTTCGAAGGCACTTGAGGATTCCAAACTCATCATAGCCGTTACGGAGCCGACTCCCCTCGGTCTGCACGACGGCGAGCTGATTCTCAGGCTTGCCCAGCTCATGGACATTCCGGTGATGATAGTTGTCAACCGTTCCGACCTCGGAGATGTGGGAAGGGTGAGGGAAATCGCCGAGCGCTACAACGCCGAGATAATTGCCGAGATTCCCTACAGCGAGAACATCATACGGAGCTACGTGGAAGGAAGGCCGATAGTCCTGACCAATTACCCCGAGGCCGAGATACTCAGGAGAATCGCCGAGAGGATCGTCGGGTTCCTGGGAGGTGGTGAGTGATGCAGCTCGTAATTGCGAGTGGCAAGGGCGGCGTTGGAAAGAGCACCGTAACTGCTTCGCTCCTCTACCTTCTGAAGGATGAATACAACTTCGTGGCTGTGGATGCGGACGCAGATGCGCCGAACCTCGACCTCCTTCTTGGCGTCGAGCGCTGGGAAGAGGAGAGGGAGCTAGTTGGAGCAAAGGTTGCGCACATCAATCAGGACAGCTGCATCCACTGCGGCATCTGCTATGAGAGGTGTCCCTACGACTGCATTAAGTTCGTAGACGGCAACTACGTCGTGAGCGAGCTCACCTGTGAGGGCTGCAACGTCTGCGGGCTTGTCTGTCCAGTGCCAGGAACCATAACCCTCGAGGAAGTCCGCTCAGGTATCGTACGCAAGACCACAACACCCTATGGTTTTCCGCTCATCTCTGCCCAGCTCGACGTTGGAAGGCCGAACAGCGGTAAGCTGGTAACCGAAGAGAAGGAGTGGGCCAAGAAGCTCATGGCCGAGCTCGACCTGGAGCACATGATAGTGGACAGCGCAGCGGGAATAGGCTGTCAGGTTATAGCGAGCATCGGCGGTGCAGATTTGACAATACTCATTGCCGAGCCGACGCCAGCATCTCTCAGCGACGTTCAGAGGGCTTACAGGGTCGTCCAGCACTTCAGGCAGCCGGCTTACCTCATAATCAACAAGGCCGACTTCAACCCTGGATTCAAAGCCCTCCACGAGTGGGCAGAGAGCGAGGGAATTCCGATACTCGGCGAGGTTCCCTATGACAGGGCGATACCGAGGAGCATGGCGATGCTTAAGCCTGTCGTAGAGGTCTTCCCAGACTCAAAGGCATCCCAGGCGATAAAAGAAATTGCCGAGAGGGTTAAGGTTGAAATACTGAAATGAATCCACAGTTTCGGAATTCCCTCTTCCCATTTCTTATCCTTGTTGAGCTCGTGCGCGGGCTGGTTCTGTAACCTTCCGCATAGTTTGTGGCAAAGGCAACCCAAACCTTAAAAGCCTCCCACCCAAATCCAATCGGTGGTGCGAAATGGCGGAGAGAAACGAGCAGCTCGAAAGGCTCGCTTACGAGTACCAGCTCCTGCAGGCTCAGGCTCAGCTTTTAGCCCAGAACCTCGAGCTCCTAACCCTCGGAAGGAACGAGTTCCAGGTGGTAAAAGAGACCCTTGAGGAGCTCAAGAAGGTTGAAGACGAGAAGCCTGAAATCCTCGTGCCAATTGGTGCTGGCTCCTTCCTCAGGGGAATGATAGTGGATAAGAACAACGCGATAGTCAGCGTTGGCTCGGGCTACGCTATCGAAAAGAGCCTCGACGACGCTATAGCCTACCTCGAGGCCCGCATAAAGGAGTACGACGAGGCGATAAGGAAGACCCAGGAGGGTCTTCAGAGGCTTGAGGGCCAGCTCCAGGAGCTCGCCCAGAAGGCCCAGAAGCTCCAGCAGGAGGCCGCAATGGGCTTCAGCTTGAAGAAGTGATGTCCTTTGAGTTTCTTTTCTCCCCACTTTTGGAAGTTTGAAAAGCGAAACTTAGAGATAACATTTTAAACTTTTCACGCTACATTGCATTTTAAGATGAGGAAGTTGAAGCTGACCCCATTGATAATTTCATTGATGCTTCTCCTCGCGACGTTTGGGTTAGCCGTGCCTAATATCAACGTTTCTGTGCAGGGACTGGGCTGGGGGGCAGGCCCAGTGCAAAGCCCTGCCACCGAGGGGGGAGTTACTTTTCACTTTGCTACATTGACACAAGTAGATTACTCACTAGTTCATGTTTCCAGGTCGCTACCTGCATATACAGCGATCATTGTCAAAATATATGACTCTAGAGGCAACATTGTGGCACTTGGAAACACAACCCTTCAGGCATCACTCCCCGCAGGTGAGGACGTGAGGGTGAATGTGTCTTTTACCTGGAACCGGTTTAGTAATGTAACTGTGGTGATAAAAAGCCCCAATTTTACCACATCTTTTTCTGGACCAATATCTCTCAAGATCCAAGCGGTGGGAGAAGGAGTCTGGGTCGGGAGTCTTAGGAGGCCCATAAACATTACCGAACAGAGTGGGACTGATCTCTACAATTATACTGTCAGAATTGTTCTTGGCGGACAATACACAAACGCATATTTTACAGACCTAAATGGCAACCCTCTATATTACTGGTATGTCTACGACGGTAGTTTTACGATATTCTGGGTTAAAATACCATACCTCTCCGCTAACAGTAAGACAACAATATTCCTGCACTATGGGGGGTCGGTGAATCCCTACTTATCGTACATGAATCCCGCCAAAGTTTTCCTATTTTTTGATGACTTTACTGGCACCTATCTTGATACGTCAAAATGGAACATATACGGAACCCCAACTGTTTCTGGAGGAATACTTTCACTCCAAGGATATCGCGCTCAGGGTAGGAACATAAGAGGTCAGGCAACGTGGATATGGACAGTAAATACATTCCCTGTTTCGTATGTTATTGAGATGAACACCAGTCTGGCCGATGCAGATTTGAGGATAGCCCAGAATTATGGATATGCCGTGGGTCCATTCTTCCTCTGGTACATAAATTCAACGGGAGATGGCTACGGTGAGGGCATAGGTATATATTATTCTCTGCCGGTCATTGGACTCCTCCAGATAAACGTTAACAACGGCTCGGGAACTTGGACGATAACTGCCTGGAACCTCTACACGATGGGCACTTGGAGCATCATAAGTATCGTCGTAGATAGAGGAAATATCCAGACGTACCAAGATGGAAATCCAATTAGTACATACACTGTTCCTTCCCTTGAGGATGGCAGTATTGGACTTGGACAGGCCACGGGTGGGCCAAGTCAGTATGACTGGATACTGGTGAGGAAGTACGTTGATCCCGAACCAGCGGTGTCTATTGGGTGGGTTTATGCTGACTTAGTCTTCAGGCCGTAGTAGTTAGGTCTTCATTCCAACTGAATACCACTCCACCGTTTTCTTCAGCCCCTCTTCTAGCGTCCACTCTGGCTCGAAGCCGAGCTTTCTAATCTCGCTTATATCCGCCTGGCTGTGCCTTATGTCCCCCGGCCTCGGCTTGTCGAAGATTATCGAGCTGGTCGTGCCAGTTATCTCAATGATTTTCATCGCCAGCTCCAGAATCGTTGTCTGCCTCCCAGTTGCGACGTTGAATATCCTACCGTTAGCCCTTGAACTCTCAGCGGCTAAAACGTTGGCCTTAACGACGTCCTTGACGTAAATGAAGTCCCTCGTCTGCTTCCCGTCGCCGAAGATTACAAGCGGCTCGTTCTTCAGCGCACGGTTGATGAATATGCTTATAACTCCCGCATACTGGTTGGCACTCTGCCTCGGGCCGAAGACGTTGAAGTAGCGTAGGGAAACCGTTGGGATGCCGTAGAGCTCGTTGAAAACTCTAAGGTACTGCTCGGCCGTTAGCTTCGTGACGCCATAGGGAGAGAGTGGTTTTGGCGTTTCCGTCTCTTTGAGCGGCAGATTCGGATTGTCACCATAAACAGCGGCGGAAGATGCGAAAATCAGCTTTCCATGACCTTCCATCAGGGCTCTCAAAATGTTGAGTGTGCCTATAACGTTGACCTCCTCCGTGAAAACCGGATCCCTAACGCTCTCGACGACGCTGACCTGGGCAGCCTCGTGAAAAACGTAATCTGCGTGGCTTATCAGCTCGGCTATCGACTCGTAGTCCCTGATGTCAGCTTGAACGAACTTTGCCGCAGGTGGGACGTTCTCCCTCTTTCCCATGTAGAGGTTGTCAATAATCACCACGTCATTGTCCATGCTTAGCTCCCATGCAATATGCGAGCCTATGAAACCTGCCCCACCAGTAACGACGACCAGCTTGTTTTTCATCTCCCCTACCTCCGTAAGTAGTGTTTGCCGTGGGTTTTAACCTTTTGCCGTTTCTCTCCTCCACTTTTTGGCATATACCTGTTTAATTCGAAACCATTATAAGCCCCCTATTGACTTAAACATGGGTAAGGAGCCATGCCGAGCTACATCGTTGTTGGCGGTCAATGGGGAGACGAGGGCAAGGGTTCCCTCATAGCCTATCTGGCCATGAAGGACAGGCCCCAAATCATAGCGAGGGGCGGCGTTGGAACGAATGCAGGACACAGTGTCTTCATTAACGGCAGGAAGTACGCGGTGAGGCAGTTGCCGACGGGTTTCATGCAGAGGAATGCCAGGCTTCTCGTTGGGGCTGGAGTTCTCGTAGATCCAGAGGTTTTCTTCCACGAGCTCGAGCAACTAAAGGATTTCAATGTTGCCAACAGGGTTGGGATAGACTACCGCTGCGCCATTATAGAGCCCAATCACAAGGAGCGCGACAGGAAAAACATCCACCTGCACGATAAAATAGGAACCACCGGCTCAGGCTGCGGGCCGGCAAACGCCGACAGGGTAATGCGCGTGGCAAAGCAGGCCAAGAACATAAGGGAGCTCGAGCCCTATCTGACCGACGTGGCTCAGGAAGTAAACGACGCGCTCGACGATGGGGAGCTAGTTCTCGTCGAGGGGACGCAGGGCTTCGGCTTGAGCCTCTACTACGGAACCTATCCATACGTTACTTCCAAGGACACAACGGCATCTGCCATAGCAAGCGACGTTGGAATCGGGCCAACGAGGGTCGATGACGTCATAGTCGTCTTCAAAAGCTTTCCGACGCGCGTTGGAGAGGGACCGTTCCCCACGGAGATGAGCGAAGAGGAAGCGGAAAAGCTGGGCCTGGTGGAGTACGGCACTGTAACTGGTAGGAGGAGAAGAGTGGGCTGGTTCGATTTCGAGTTTGCCCGCTATTCGGCCAGAATCAACGGGGCCACAATGCTGGCCATCACAATGCTCGATAAATACGATAAAGAGGCCTTCGGCGTTACGGACTACGATAAGCTGCCCATGAAAGCTAAGGAGTTCGTCGAGGAGGTTGAGGAGCGCGTTGGTGTCCCGGTCGGGCTGATAAAGACCGGTCCTGAGATGGAGCACATAATAGACCTGAGGGAGAACATCTGAAGACTACTCTTTACTTTTTACTCCCAAGGACAGCCACGAAGGAAAGAACAAGGGGTCGTCTCAGAACTCGTCCTCTTCACTCACCCAGCCTCTTTTTTAGGATGAGCTGGACTCCTCTGGAGTCCCTGCTCCATTGTGATAAGCAATTCCTTCCTTTTTTCGTTTTCTGCATGGGCCTTCAGCCACTCCACCACGAGCATGTGAAACTCATCCCCCCATTCGGGGTCATCGAATATCTCGTGATAGGCCCCCTCGAACTCCGTAAGGGTTTTGTCTCTGACAGTCAGCCTCTCAAAAAGCCTTCTGGAGCCTTCCGGTGGAGTTATCTGGTCGCCGGTGCCAACTACGAGGAGAACGGGCACGGTTACCTTATCTGCTTCTTCGTGAGCCTTCTCCATGTTGACGAAGATGCTCTTCCCGAGCTTGAAGGATATCCTGTCGTGGACGAGGGGGTCGTTTATGTATGCTACAACAGCCGCGGGACACCTGGAGAGAAGCTCCGGATCGAGACCGTTGCTTATGGTGATGCTGGAAAGAACATCTCCGAGCAGCTTTGCGAGGGTCACGAGAAAACCTGGCGTCTTGGGACTCTTCGCCAGCGCTGGGGAGGAAGCTATTACTCCCCTTATCCTATTCGGTCTGGTCTCGGCGTATCTGATAACCGCCAGGCCACCTAGACTGTGTCCAAAGAGGAATGGCCTCCCCCCGATTTCGTCTATGATTTCATCAATTATTTCCAGGGCCTCTTCGACACTTGTATGTCCCCTCTTGCCCCCGCTCCTCCCGTGGCCGGGCCAGTCGAATGTGTATACGGCAAAACCCGCCTCGTTCAGCATTGCAATGAGTTGCCTGTATCTCCCACTGTGCTCCCCAAGACCGTGAACGAGAACCACCCAGCCGAGCATCGGCTCTCCAAACTTGGCAGTGTATACCATAGGGGGGTCACCTTCCCCTAATTATGCTCAGGTTAAGTCATTAACCTTTCGGAAAAGAAGAAAAGGGTTAGCTTGTGAATGGGCTTTCTTTCAGTTTCCTCTTTGCGAACTCGACGATTTTCTTGATGTCCTCTTCTATAGTGTCTGGCTCGGGCTTCATGAAGATATAAAAAACGTTGGTCTTGGGAGTAAGTGAAACATGCTTGACGTTGTGCGGCTTGGAGAGACTCTCGACGAGATATTTGAGTAGCTCCACGTCCCTCTTCTTTTCGTAGAGCGCCTCGTACTTCTTCCCGGCTATTTCGACGATTTCCCTTTGGAGGAACTCTTCGTTCTCTATCTTGGGCTTCATTCTGTAGTAGCCCTTCTGTATCAGGTGCGCTTCGTGCTTTATCTGTGAGAGAGGCTTGATGATGATGTACAGCTTGTCGTGCCTGCTCGTGAGGAGCGCTATCGGGAAGTAGAGGATGCTCTGCCTCGGCAAAAGCGTCAGTGTATACTCGAACTTTCTGATGTTGTCGCGGTTTATCTTGTAGAATGCCCTAAAACCGACATAGCCGCCGAGCCATATGTATTCTTTGTCCTCTGGCTTGACGACGTCCTCTATGGAGCGTAGGTAGTGCTGCATGAGCGCTAGGTTCAGCTTCCTCCCCTTGAAGAACTGTATCGACGAAACGGCCGCGAGCACCATCAAAGCGAGTATAACTCCGGATGTTATCTCCATGATTAAACCTCCTCGGGTGGGTAATACCGTTGGAACGTCATATCATCGACTATTTCAAAGTATCCCAACTTGTCCTCTAAAACCTTTGCCATGTCTCTCACAATACGCGCTTGGATCGGCCAGGTGACGGCCATTGCGAAAGGTTTGCGAGGAGTAAAGCGGGCGAAGGCCACGTATATGACGGTCTTATCTTCCTCGACGATAATCTTTGTCACGAGGCCCTCACTTACTATGTCCATCTCTGTGAAGGGGTTCTTCACCTCCTTCAGCAGTTTGAGTATCTCCTCAGCCCTCAAGCACCATTCCTCCAAGCTCTTCGAGCCACTTCATCCCCCTCGGCTCCTCCGCGAACATGGGGACCTTCACGACATCAACGCCCCTGAACTTCTTTTCGACCTCCCTCAGAACCCTTTCCTGGGCCTCGAGTCTGACCTTAAGTTCGGGTATATCCCTCTCCAGCGTGATGACCTTGTTTATGACTATCATGTTGAAGGGCACCTTGAACTTCTTGAGGCTCTCGTAGGCCCTCTCTGTTTCGTAGAGCGGTAGCATCTCTGGGTTCATAACTGCAACTACGCTCGTCCTGTCTGGATCGGTTATGACCTTCTCAACGAAAGCAACCTCCTCGCGGTAAGTCCTCAGCTCCCTCATAACTGGATCCTCTTCCTCCTCCTTGGGCAGGGTGAACTCCTCACCTTCAAGCACGAACTTCTGCTCTCCGTGTATCTTTGCAACGGCCCTCCTGCGCTCCAAAATCTTTCTCCTTATCTCTATTAGCTTGTCCGCCCAGATGAGGGAAATCTTTGGCAAAGCTAAAACCCTCAGTGTTAGACCTGTGGGGGGTGTGTCAAAGATTATGACGTCCCATTCCTCACCATTAGAGAGTATCTCCCTAATAGCTTCGAGCGTGGCATACTCCTCTATGCCCGGGGAAAAGCTGAGCACCTCAAAATACTTCTCGAGGTTTATGACGGTCAGATAGCGGTACATGTGCTTGAGGTTCTTCTCCAGGTGCTTGAGATAGGACTTTATGAGCTTCTCCATGTCCAGCTCGCTCGCGTAGAGGTTCTCCATCAGCTTCTTCGGTTTGTCGTTGAGCTTCACCATGAAGACGTCGCCCAGGTTGTGTGCCGGATCGAGGGAGACTATGAGCGTTTTGTAGCCCCTTTTAGCGAGGGCCACGGACAGGGCTGCACTCGTCGTGGTTTTGCCCACTCCCCCTTTTCCGATGACGAACACCGTCCTAAACTTTCCCTTTGGAATTAGATATTCCCTCATGCTACCACCTCAGTCTATGTCGAACATCCCGGCTATCTCTGCAAATATGTCATCCATATTTATTGCCCTCTGTTGCATCACGTGCATCTCCTTGACCATGTGGGGCATAAGCCTAATCACAAGCGTCGTTGGGGGTGAGGGTATGCCAACGAAGGCTCCCATAAGGACGAGGGCGAAGACGTTCTCCAGCTCCCTGAGCTCGAACTCTATGTATTCCGTGGACTGATGCCTGAGGGACTCCATAAACCCCTTGAGAAACTGCTTTATTGGCTCCAATGTTCACACCTCCGAAAAAACAAAATTAAAAAGGAAAGGTTCAAGCGGTGGCATACTCCTCGGCCGGCTTCTTCCAGGCCGCGTACCAGTCGAAGACGAGGAGCACGTTGAGGATCAGGCCAACGACGGTTATGAGGGACACCCAGAACCCTGGCTTGATGACGACGAGGAACCAGGCCAGTGCTGCCGTAACTGTAATCCACAGGAAGAGCGCTGGGATGAGGACGGCCCATTTCCAGGCTCCCTCTGGCCTCTGAACCTTTGCTACCCAGAGCGAAGCCGTCATCATGGCTATGCTCGCGAGCATCTGGTTCATGCCGCTGAAGGCAGGCCATATGATGAGCCAGCTTCCGCCCCAGGCCAGGTAGATACCGAAGATGGCGAGAATAAACGATGCAATCCACTTGTTCTTGAGGATCTCAGGTCCGTTGACCATCTCTATAATCTCCTGCCAGGCGAACCTTCCAAGCCTCGTCGCCGTGTCTAGGGTCGTGAGGGCAAAGGCCGAGACCCAGAGGCTGGCGAAGATGGTTCCGGTCTTGACGTCTACGCCGAAGGCGTCGTTGAGACCGTAGGCGTAGCTCTTGGAGAAGATGGTCACCTTACCGATGGTTCCCGCCACTTGTGGAGCGTATATCTGACCCCAGTTGGAGGCGGTTATGCTAACTCCCGCATCGGCGAAGACCTGGTATCCGTAGATGGCTATGGATGCGATGACGATGGTCGAGAGGAGACCCTCGGTGAACATTCCGCCGTAGCCGACCATAAGGCCATGGAGCTCGTTGTCGAGCTGCTTGCTTGAGGTTCCGGAGCCAACTATGGAGTGGAATCCACTCAGCGCTCCACAGGCGATGACAAGCGGTATCGTTGGCCAGAACGGTGATGGCTTACCGCCGACTACGTTGGCGGACCAGGTGGTGAAGGCTGGGGCGGTGAAGGTTCCAACACCCTTGAGGCCGACGACGATGAACGCTAGACCACCTACTATGAGGCCGAACCAAAGGATGTAGGCGTTGAGGTAGTCCCTGGGCTGCAGGAGGATCCATACCGGGAGCGATGAGGCTATAATGACATAGACTCCAAGGGCGATGTACCAGGTCTCCTTACTCGCGACGAGCGGGTACTGGAAGCCAATCCATATTGCTATGATGAGGAGCACTATTCCGATTATTGTACCCAGCTTGAAGTCAATCTGCACCTTGTAAAGCAGGTATCCGAGAATTACTGCAACGCCTAAGAAGAGCAGCGAAGCGGTTGCTGCTTCTGGAGTGCTGACGAATATTCCTGAAATGACCGCGGCGAAAGCGGCTATGACGAGAACCAGCGCGAACCAGACGTAGAGCTCGAAGGCCATGCTCGTCCTCTTGCTCATGAGCTTTCCTGCGATCCACTGGATGGACTTTCCATCGTAGCGGACAGATGACATCAGAGCCAGGTAGTCATGGACGGCACCTATGAAGACGTTTCCAAACCAGACCCAGATGAGTCCTGGCAGCCATCCCCAGGCCATAGCAACTGCTGGACCGACGATTGGTCCTGCTCCGGCTATGCTCGCGAAGTGGTGGCCGTAAAGAACCATTGGGTGTGCCGGGACGTAGTCAACGCCGTCGTAGAGCCTGTGTGCCGGGGTTGGTCTGTTGGGGTCGGCCTTAACGACCTTGTTCTGGAGACCCCTTCCGTAGGTAACGTACATGCCGGCGTATATTGCAGCTGCTATCAAGATTATTACAGCGGAGTTCATGGTTGCACCTCCACGAAAGTTTTCGGAGTAGTGTAAAATTGTGTTCATATAAATGCTTTTCGGCGATGGGCTGAAAGTTTTTCGACTTTTAACTAAAAGTTGGAAATATTGCTCTCAACTCGACGGAAAAAAACTTTAAGCAGAGCGTAACTGGAAAAAGGGGGTAGAAAAGAGCTCCTCCCGTCACCCTATTTCTATGAGTGCTTGTCCTGTGTCGACGGTTTGGCCTTCTTTGACGAGGATTTTCTTTACTACGCCGTCCTTTGGCGCGGGGATTTCATTCTCCATTTTCATGGCCTCGAGGACGAGT
>NZ_SNUQ01000005.1 GCF_012027555.1 Thermococcus sp. CX2
CATTTTCCATTTTCATGGCCTCGAGGACGAGTAGTCCCTGGCCGGTTTTGACTTCATCGCCCTCCTTGACTAATATCCTGATGATTTTGCCCGGCATTGGGGCAGTAACTACTCCCTCACCTGCCGGTGCTGGAGTTGGCGCTGCTGGTGCTGGGACAGGAGAGGGAGCCGGAGTCGGGACGCTAGAGGGGACGCTTGGAGCACTCGGAACTGCCGGGACGGGAGTACCGGCACTTGCTATCTGAGGCAGATACTTGAGGGCGCTCAGGTCAACTCCTTCAACGCCAACCTCGAACTCAACACCGTCGATGTACAGTTTAAACTTCTGGGCAGTCTTCGGGATTTCCGGTTTTCTAACCCCCTCCTTTCTGACCTTGAAGAACTCCAGTGCAACCTGTGGGAAGAGGCAGTAAGTTAGAACGTCCTCTTCCTTCTCCAGATAGCCGAGTTCCTCAAGCTCCTTCCTGCACTTCTCCAAGGCCGGCTCCAGAAGCTCACCTGGCCTTGCCGCTATCGGTTCTTCGTCCCCGAGAACCTTTGCCTTCAATTCGGGGTTTATTTCCGCCGGGGGCCTCCCGTACAGGCCTTTGATGTAGTTCTTGACCTCGTTGGTTATCCTCTCGTATCTTCCGAAGAGAACGTTGAGGACAGCTTGAGTGCCGACTATCTGACTCGTCGGTGTAACCAGCGGCGGCCAGCCGAGGTCCTCCCTCACGTGCGGAATCTCTTCCAGCACTTCGTCGAGTTTATCCAGAGCCTTCATCTCCTTGAGCTGAGCTATGAGGTTGGAGAACATTCCCCCAGGAACTTGGTACTTCAGGACGTATGGGTTCACCATGAGGGCCTCCTTGTGGAGCAGGCCGTAGTACCTCTCCTCAAGCAGCTTTTTGAGGTAGCGGGAAACCTCGTGGATTAAGTCCCTGTCGAGGTGAGAGCCGACTGCCTCAGGCAGTGCGTGCCATATCGTCTGTATCCCGGGCTGGGCAGTTCCGAAGGCGAGGGGGCTTATAGCTGTATCAATGAAGTCCGCTCCGGCCTCGACAGCCTTCAGGTAAGTCGCGACGGCCATTCCCGTAGTCGAGTGGGTGTGAACGTTAACTGGGACACCGTAGGTTTCCTTTATCTCTCTGACCAGCTCGTAGGCCTTCTGGGGAGTTAGCAAAGCCGCCATGTCCTTGATGGTTATGACATCGACGTCCAGCTTTAGGAGCTCCTCCACCTTTTTCATGTAATATTCAAGGGTAAATATCGGGCCAGTGGTGTAGGCTATGGCGCCCTGAACCTCGGCACCCACCTCTTTGGCCTTCCTTATTGCCACCTCCATGTTCCTGACGTCATTGAGGGCATCGAAGACTCTAAAGATGTCTATCCCATTCTTGTGGGCCAGCTCGACGAACTTCTCCACGACGTCATCGGGGTAGTGTCTGTAGCCTACAACGTTCTGACCGCGGAGGAGCATCTGGAGCTTCGTCTTCCTTATGTGCTCCCTCAAAAGTCTGAGCCTCTCCCAGGGGTCTTCCTTCAGATAGCGAATACAGACGTCGAAGGTCGCCCCTCCCCAGACCTCCATGGAGTAGAATCCTATCCTGTCCATCTTCTCAGCTACGGCCAGCATGTCCTCTGTCCTGAGGCGCGTCGCTATGAGCGATTGGTGCGCATCCCTAAATGTGGTATCTACTATCTCCACCATTCGTGATCACCTGCTTCCTTGTTGTTTACTCCGTATATGCCCCTCTAAACATCAGTTGACTTAAAAAAGTTCCGACGTTAGAGGACATATTTTCCGTCAAACGCCGAAAAGAAGGGAGCAGAAGAAAATGCTCAGAGAAGCCCTTCGGCCTTGGCAGCCTCTTCTGGCTCTTCGTTGCGATGGATGACTCTTATGAGGGCCTTGATGAGTGGCTCTGGGTTTTCACGCTGGAAGATATTCCTGCCGACAACCGCCCCAGCTCCGCCGGCCTCTATGACGTCGTAAACCACCCTAAGGAAGTCAACTGGATTCTCGGTCTTAGCGCCACCGCTCAGAAGGACTGGAACTCCTGCTGCGGCATCGACCACCTTGGCGAAGGTCTCCTTTGAGCCCGTCCAGTAGGTCTTTATCATGTCGGCTCCGCTTTCAACGGCCGCCCTCGCGCCGTACATAACAACACGATAGTCCTCCTTTTTGCCGTACTTCTCGTTGATGTACGGGCCGCGCGGATAGGCAAACTGCACAACCGGGAAGCCGAGGTCGTGGGCGTAGCTCGCTATCTCGGCGAACTGGCGCATCATAACGTCCTCCTGCGGGCTGCCCCAGTAGACGGTCGCCGCTATGGCGTCGGCGCCGAGCTTAATCGCGTCTTCAACAAAACCGAGCTGGCTCTGTAGGAGCTGCTCATCCTTTGGCCTCAGGTTGGTCTTGCTGGTGAGCTTTATCATGAGCCCCCTGTCGGGCTTAACCTCGTCGCCCGCGAACCTCACGAGGCCAGGGAGCATCATCACACCATCTACTCCTGCGCGCATGACCTTTCTTATGATGATTTTTGGATTAACGTGCTCCCAGTACTCCTCAAAATCGGTAGGTCCGTGTTCAAAGCCATGGTCCATCGCGAATATCAGCGCCCTCCCATCTCTGCGGAAGAATCGCTTCAACCTTCTTCTAATCCCAACGCTCTGGTAGGCATCCATACTAATCACCGAGAGTGATATATATCTTGGAGGATTTAAGGTTTTCCTTGATAGAAAGTTGTTTAAGCCTCCCAGAGGATTTCCCTCGGTGGTGGTTTGATGTCTGGACTGGGCAGTGGAATTATTGGCCGTAAAATAATCCACCTTCCTGAAGTAGATTCAACCAACGAGTACGCCAAGCTCATCGCTCTCAACGAGCCAGATGGAACAGTGGTGGTAGCGGACAGACAGACCGCCGGAAAAGGGAGGAAAGGTCGTACCTGGGCTTCCCCCGAGGGAGGCCTCTGGATGAGCGTTATCCTAAAGCCAAGGGGCAGGCCTGAAGACATCCCAAAGCTCGTCTTCATTGGGGCCCTGGCCGTTGCCGATACTCTCGGGGAATTCGGAATTGAAGCGGACATAAAATGGCCCAACGATGTATGGGTAAACGGAAAGAAGATCTGCGGTATCCTCGCCGAAGGACGGCTTAGTCAGTTCGTCGTTCTTGGTATTGGCCTCAACGTGAACAACGAGATTCCGGAGGAGCTGAAGGGGATGGCAACTTCCATGAAGGCCGTTCTGGGCCGGAGGGCCGAGCTGGACGAAGTCCTGCGCGTTCTAATTGAGCGTCTTGATCGCTGGTACACAGTCTTCCTTGAGGGGAGATACGGGGAGATAATCTCCGCCGTGAGGGAGAGGAGCCTTGTCTTGGGCAGGGAAGTTAAAGTCATTGAAGAGGGGATCGAGCTCGTAGGGAAAGCCGTTGATATAGACGACGATGGGGCGCTCATCCTAGAGACCTCGGGGGGTAGGGTGAGGGTTCTTTACGGTGACGTTTCCCTGCGCTTCGTTTAGGTTCAGAGAGAGGAAGAATTCGTATATGAGTGCTGCCCTTGGATTTTGTCGTCAAATCAGCGGATGCGAGTTGCTGTGTCTCTTGGTTCGTCAAGGTGTTTCCATTGGATTCATGATAACACATTCCTTTGACAAAATGCCAACTTTGTACAACAAAACATTAATATAATGCCCCTAGAAATACATTAGTGCCATTTGGCGCTCAAAGATAGGGGGTGAAGTCAGTGGGGAAGGGGCTGCTGAAAACCTATCTTGAAATTCCGGTTTTACATAAAATCCTCGCGGGCCTTATTTTAGGTGTTGTTTTGGGTCTGCTCCTTCCGGGGTATTCAGCGACGCTCAAGCCGCTCGGAGACCTCTTCATACGCCTGCTGAAGATGCTCGTGATGCCGATAATACTGTTCTCGCTAGTAGTTGGCGCCGCCAGCATCAACCCAGCGCGGCTCGGAAGGGTGGGCGTCAAGATAATCGTTTACTATCTGGTCACCTCAGCCTTTGCGGTGTTCTTTGGACTGCTGATGGGCAACATCTTCAAACCTGGAACCGGAATAAACCTGGGAACCGGCGCTGGAAAGGCTATAGAGGCAGAGGCTCCGTCGCTCGTCCAGACGCTCCTCAACATCGTCCCGACCAACCCCTTCGCAGCACTTTCGAGCGGCCAGGTTCTGCCCACAATATTCTTCGCCATAGTCTTTGGGATAGCTATCAGCTACCTCATGAACAGTGAAGATAAAAGGATCAGAAGCTCAGCCGAGACGCTCTTCAGAGTTATGGATGCCGCCGCCGAGGCGATGTACAAGATAGTCGCCGGCGTCATGCAGTACGCTCCAATAGGTGTCTTTGCTCTGATTTACTACGTCATCGGCCAGTTCGGCCCGAACGTCGCCGGACCGCTTGTCAAGGTCGTCGTAGCGGTTTACCTTGGCCTCATCCTCCAGATACTCTTGGTCTACGGCGTCCTGCTCAAGGTCTTCGGCATCGACCCGCTTAAGTTCCTTAAGAAGGCCAAGGACGCCATGATTACTGCTTTTGTTACCAGGAGTTCCAGCGGAACGCTGCCAGTTACAATGCGCGTGGCTGAAGAGGAGATGGGCGTTGACAGGGGCATATTCTCCTTCACCCTGCCGCTCGGTGCAACGATAAACATGGACGGAACGGCGCTCTACCAGGGTGTCACGGTGCTCTTCGTTGCGAACGCGATAGGCCAGCCGCTGACGCTCGAGCAGCAGCTCGTGGTCATCCTCACAGCTGTACTCGCCTCGATCGGAACCGCTGGCGTTCCGGGTGCGGGAGCCATAATGCTGGCCATGGTGCTCCAGAGTGTCGGCCTCGGGCTCGTTGAGGGGAGTCCGGTAGCCTTAGCCTATGCCATGATACTCGGAATCGACGCAATCCTTGACATGGGCAGGACGATGGTAAACGTCACCGGCGACCTGGCAGGAACGACCATTGTTGCCAAGACGGAGGGAGAACTGGACTCTTCCAAGTGGAGGGACTGAACCCTTCGCTCTTCTTCCTTTTTCCAGATTTTGGATTAATTTCTCTTCTGGCCTCTCTGGGATAAAGTTAAATACTCCAAAGTGGCGCTAACTACCAGCACAGATAGAATGGAGGTAATGTGTAATGAAGCGAGTGCTGGCGGTGTTTCTTGCCGCGATTCTGCTGACTCCTCTCATCGGCTCGAACTTCGGGCTTGCGGAGGATTTCCAGCCCAAAACGTACAAGCAAAACTTCGTGTTTACGATTCAGATTTTGCCCAACGGGAGCGCTAACATAACCATGAAAACCGTCTGGCTGGGCCCAAAGGACGAGATAGAGAAGCAAATAGAGATGATTCTCAACGAGACGAATCAGAGCAACGTGACCATCGAGGAGGCCATTCAGAAGTTCGAACAGGAGCAGCTCCGGAGGTATATAGAGAGCCTTACCCAGGCCGGCATGAAGCTCGTGAACGAGAGCATAAAGTCCTATGGCATAGAGAGCGGCGATAACATCACGATAGTCTTCAACGCCATAGCCCTGGACTTCGCCAAGTACTACTCCTACGGCGATTACTGGGAGGTTCAAATCGACCCCACGAGGGGCTACGCCACGCTTGCCATTCCAGACACTGGCCTCCCCTTTGCAATCGATATCAACAACACCTTCATCGTGAAGCTTCCCGAAAATGCCACCCTCCTGAGCTATCCGAGGCCCTTTGCAAAGCAGTACAACCAGAGCAGGTTCTTCGTCACCGCTGAAGCCCAGGACGATACGGTCATAATAAAGTCCCAGATTTACCTTGAGCCTTTCCTGCCACCAGATGGCTACCAGGCGCTCTTCGGGGACTACAAGGACTACTACATCAGATACAAGGCCCCCTACAAGGGCGAAGAGCAGTACCAGAGGAGTGTTATGAACGAGTACGTTACCCTTGACGTCTACGCAAACGGTACCATAAGGCTCCACATGAAGGACGAGTACATCGAGCCTAAGTCAGAGGTTCTTGCGAGGAAAGCTGAGATAGTCGCCTACGGCGTCCGGAACGTCACCGAGTACATCCTCAGGACGTACTCGATAGCCTTAGGTTATCAGGGCGCCCTCGTCGACCACGGCAAGGTTACCATCCTCGGCCTCAACGAGACGGACGCGCCGCTGATAATCGACGCCGAATACCTCGTCAGGAACTTCACCAAGTTCGTGAACGGCTCCTACGTTTACTCCTTTGACCCGACCATGGGCATCACCAACGGCCTCGGCGACAGGATTGAGTACGAGGTGAACCACACCCTCGATCTGACGATTAACCTCCCTGAGGGGGCGGAGATACTGGAGGTTCCCCAGAACGTGAGCAGGGACTTAAATGGCAACAGGTTCGTGCTCACCACCGTTGTCGAGGGAAGGACGATAAAAATCACATCGAACGTCTTCCTCCGCTACGGAGCTCCAGCAGACGACGTGAAGGAGCTCTTGGCCAACTACACGACCGCCACCGTCAAATACACCCTGCCCGAGGAAAAGAAAAACCTCACCACGACCCAGATTGCTGGCATAGTGGGGGCCTTGGTTCTCATAGGCCTCGCGGTTGCGATATGGAAGAAGCGCTGAGCCTTTCTTTCTTTTTCGATATTCATTTAAACCTGTTCTCCAACTTTTCTATGGTGGTGGAAGTGACGAGGAAGCTCTACTACGAGGACGCTTACATGAGGGACGCGAGGGCAAAGGTTCTTGAGGTTAGGGAGGGTGCACTCCTCCTTGACCAGACGGTGTTCTATCCTACCGGCGGCGGTCAGCCCCACGACAGGGGAACGATAAACGGCGTCGAAGTTCTGGACGTCTATAAGGACGATGCTGGAAACGTCTGGCACGCCGTTGCTGAGCCGGAGAAGTTCAAGCCCGGTGACGAGGTCGAGCTCAAAATAGACTGGGACTACAGGTACAAGCTCATGCGCATCCACTCGGCCATGCACCTCCTCGAGCACGTCCTCAATGAGGTTCTTGGGGAAGGCAACTGGGAGCTCTACGGCAGCGGGATGAGCGTCGAGAAAGGTAGGTATGACATACTCTATCCGGAAAACGTCAACCAGTACAAGGAGAGAATCATCGAGCTCTTTAACAAGTACGTTGATGAAGGCGGCGAAATGAAGATATGGTGGGAAGGGGAGACGAGATACACCCAGATAAGGGACTTCGAGGTCATCCCCTGCGGCGGGACGCACGTGAAGGACATAAAGGAGATAGGACACCTCAAGAAGCTCAAGCGCTCCAGCCTCGGAAAAGGCAAGCAGAGGCTTGAGATCTGGCTTGAGGACTGAGCTTTATTCTTTTTCGAAAACGTAGAAATACCTCTCCAGGCTCTTGTGCACACGCTGGTAATACTTGCCCACCAGCTTAAAGCCCACCCTCTCGGCTTCTCTTTCCCCATCGAAGCTCGTTGGAAAGGCTATCGCCAGCCTGCCGCCGTCTTCAAGGACATTGTAGATACTTCTCAGGGCCTTCCTGTAGAGCTCGTCGCGTTTTCTTCCGGCCAGGGTCGCCGAGGTTCCGTAGGGCGGGTCCGTGGCAACGGCTTCAAACTTCTTTCCTGGAAACATCTCCTCAAGCTTCGTGGCATCTCCGAGCCTGAGTTCGTAGTCCTTAACACCAAAGTGCTCGAGGTTGAGCCTTGCCCCTTCAACCATCTCGGGCTTTATGTCAATACCATAAACCTTGAGGCCGATTAAGCCGGCCTCCATGAGTATCCCGCCGGCGCCCATGAAGGGGTCAAGAAGCTCTCTTTTAGCCTTCGTCAGGTTCACCAGCGCCCTTGAAATCCTTGGATGGAGTGAAATCGGCCTGAAGAACGGCCTGTGGTGGGCCTTTCTCCTTTCAAAGTCTTTGGGGTTGAAGAAGTGGTATCTTATCCCCGCGTAGAGCTTTTCGCCGCAGTAGACCCTCACAAGGGTGTCCGGTTTCGAAAGGTTCACGCGGAAACCTTTGCCGTGTATCACCGCCCCCAGCTTCCTTGGAAGGTCGGTAACGTCATACCTGCAGTTAGCCATGGTCTCTGTGTCCACCTTGAAGGTTCCGCTTATCGGCCACTCAATTTCTTTGGCCTTTTCCAGGAGGTCCTCTAGGGAGTCGGCCTCGATTAAGAGCTCTCCATACTCATGGGCCAGGCCGAGGCGGTTCAGGTAGGGGAAAGCCCTCTCATCGGCGTCGAGCTTGAGAAACAGATAATCCTGACCCGCTATTTCACCGCCCGAGAGCTCGAGCATAGCCTTAACTTCATCCCTGGCCATCTCTGGAAGGTTTCCGAGTATCTCCAGGTAGAGCATATTGGTCGCTTTATCCTTTCTTTTAAAAATCTGCCGCTGGACGTTACTGGAATATGAGTTCCATAATAGCAAGCGGGAGCAAGGTCCCCCCAATGTGGAGGAAACTGTCGGTTGTGTAGAGTGACAGTTTGGCTATACCGGGCACTGCAAGCACGTTCTCTTCTATGTGCGTGTCTGGGGGTATACCGGAAACCCAATGGAGATAAGAACTGCTCCATGGGCTGTAGAGCCCCAGTCCTCGCCATTTCTTTGAAAATCTGGAAAACATGGAAAAGAGCAGGCTGGTATAGACCATCAACGTTACTGTTCTAGGGTGTGAACTGCACCATGGTGCGTTCATCTAATTGGATCGCCTATTGTGACTTTCCCATCCTTGATTTCAAATTCATAAAAATCAGTTCCACCACTGGGAGACTTTTTTATTCTAAGTCCACGGGTTATCTTGAATCCTTTGACCTCCTCAATGATGTCTATAACGTAAGTGGCATAGTTCTCGAACATGGCCAAGCTTCTGCTGTCGATGAGCCTTTTGTCAAGCAGAACTACCATGACTGCCTTCTTTTCTTGAACTATCGTAACGAGTTCTGAAAATAGTTTGAATACAATGCTCGAAGGCTGGAAAACGATGAGGGGGTGGAGCAGGAAGAATCCCACACTTGAGCCTTCAGGGAGGTTCCTGAGAATGTGGGATATCTGATAAAGTTCCTCCTGATACATGTCTCGTCCAAGAACTACCATCTCTATTTTCTGTAGATTAAAGCGTTTCTCGAACTTTTCCCTGAGCTGGGGTGTAACGAACGCCACGGCGTTTTCCTTGTGAGTTCGTAGCATACTTGCCGCTATCTCCTCGCCTAAAGTACCTATAGTCTCTATTAGGATCGTACTTCCCTCTGGAACCTCACTCAACAACTTGTCGAGCTTTTTTATTCCCGTCTTCATCCCCGTCACTCAACAAAGATGTTTTCAGTATGATATACCTCAATTCCGTGATCAGTTATTTTATATGGTCTAATCTGCTCGTCAAAAGAACTTCCACGGAATTTCCGTATCATAATTCCCCTCAGCAGCCTCCCGTTTACTTCAATGGTCTTCAGTTCTATGACCCCGCTCACTAGGTATTCCTCTATGTCACTGGTTTTCAGGTCGGAAGTTATCATCACGGTAGCGTTTAGCTCCGAAAGTGACTTCAGAAAACTTATGAACGTTGTTCTGTACTCTAGTTCTTCCTTTACGGTGAGCTTTAGCATTGTTAGTGGATCGATAACTACCCTTGAATAATGTTCGAATTCAACCTTGTTACGGATTGCGTTCGTTAATTTTTCAAAACTCTTCCCAAACTCTTCATAGAAAGCTCCTGCAAAGAGGTGTGTCCTTTCTGTAACCGGAGTCGCATCGATTGCTCTGAATTTTGGGTTATTCAAATCAAAGCCCAGCCTGGCCATATCCTCCTTTAAAATTTTGAGGGGCTCTTCAAGCGTCACATAGAGAACGTTCTCGTGGTTCTTCGCGCCTTCCATGAGAAATTGGATGGTGAGGGTAGTTTTCCCGGTTCCAGGACCACCTTTAACCAGATACGTTCTTCCCGGAATTAGTCCACCTCCAAGCATCTCGTCCAGACCTTTTATTCCTGTGGATACCCTTCCCATAATGCTCACCTAAAACCACTCACCTATGAGGAACTATGTGTTAGCTGTATATATACGTTATTGACAATATAAGGGTTATAAGAGGCATAGTTCTCTGTTTTAATACTTCACGCTTAGGGTGTGGGGGTTATTTTATTACTTGATGGCTTTGATAATAATCACTTTCGATACCCTTATTTTTGTGTAGGGGTCTGCTACTTTTTGATTTCCACTGAGAGTATCCTGGACTTCTTTGTCGCGGCGTCAACGGCTTTCATTATGGCCGTTCTTATCTTTCCTTCCTCCAGCTCAAAGATACCATCTATTGTGGTCCCTCCCGGCGTTATTACCATATCCCTAATTTCCGCTGGATGATTTTCGCTCTCTAGGAGGAGCTTCGCTGTCCCGAGCAGGGTCTGTGCCGCGGCAAGCTTGGCAACGTCCCTTGAGAGGCCAACCCTGAGCCCGCCATAAATCATGGCCTCCAGGAACACGGAGACATACGCTGGCCCCGAACCGCTTAGGCCAGTTATTGCATCCATATGCTCCTCTTCGACCCTTAGACACTTTCCAAAGGAACTAAAAAGACTTTCAACAGTTTTTGTATCTTCATCGCTCAGTCCATCTGAGGTATAGGCCGTGAATGACTCTTTGACTAAAATGGCTATGTTGGGCATTGCCCTCACGAACTTGGCTTTCGGTGCCAGTCGTTTGAGGCTTTTAAGGGGAATTCCCGCGGCCAGTGAAACCACGAGCTTGCCCCTTATGGCTTTCTCAATTTCCTCAAGGATTCCTGCCACTTTGTTTGGCTTGACTGCTATGAAAACTACCTCCGCCCATTCCGCGGCCTCGACGTTATTCCTGATGACCCTGACGCCGTGTTCCTCTAACCACCTGGCCTTTTCGGTGTTCCTGCGCGTTGCGATTACAGAATGGCCCGCCTCAGCCAAAGCTTTTGCGACCGCCCCGCCTATTGTCCCAGCACCTATAACGGCTATTCTCAAACCAATCACCCCAACAGCGTCTCCATTGCCTCGTTTACATCCTCAACGTCTCTTCCCACTATGATGGCCTCGAAATCTGCCCCGTATTTTTCCCGGTAGTTCCTAACCAGGAGCTCGTCGTTCACGGTGTCCCCTATGTAAACTCCCCCTTCACCCCGGGTGAGGTGCCATATTGCCCTCGGATCGGGCTTCACGTAGAGCTCCCTCGTCACAGCCTTCTCGAAGTGGAAGCCTATGAGCTTCTCCGCCAGCTCAAGCTCCAAGGCGCTTCTCCCAGTTATAACGCCGAGCTTGAACCGCTTTTTGGCCATCTCGAGCAGTTCCGCCCTTACTATTGGCTTCTCTCTCTTCCAGAGGCCATCGAAGTCGAAGAGCCTTCCCGGGTAGTGCTCGCCGAGGTAGAAGGTGTTGAAGACTCTTTCTATGCTCCCGTTGAAGAGCCCCACTCCAAACCGTTCGCGGACCCAGTCTATGCCCTCCCCCGCGGGAAACTCTCCGATGAGTTCCTCCACGTCCCCGGCCATGGCGAAGAGTATGAGGGCCTCGCTAACCTTGAAGTCGTCGCCAAACGCTCCTTTCCGCCTCAGCTCCCTTATCCAGTCTAGCTTGATTCTCTTCTTAACCCCAAAGAGCCCGAGGAAGTACTCGACGGTGAGCTTGGTTGCCAAGTCGTAGCTCTCCCTTACGTCGATTAAAACCCCATCAATGTCAAATATCAGCCACTTCATTTTATCCCCTCCACAAACTCCTTCAACGCCGCAATCAGCTCATCATTTTCTTCCCTTCTGCCGACGGTAACCCTTATGTATCCCTCCAATCTTCCGCCGAGCTTTCTCACCACGATGCCTTTTTCAAGCAAAAATTCATAGGCATTGAGCTTCATCAGTATGAAGTTGGCCTCGCTCGGATACGCGTAGTCCTTGAACTCCCGATAGATCCTCTCGCGCTCTTTAATTATGTAATTCACCTTTTCCATAACTACATCGTAGTGCCTCAGCATGACCTTTGCCGTTACCATAGTTAGGGCGTTCAGGCTGAAGGGAGACTTGATTCTGTATAGAGCGTCAACTATTTCTTCGCTTGCCAGGAAGTAGCCGACCCTCGCCCCGGCCAGACTGAAGGCCTTTGAGAACGTCCTCAGGATTATTAGGTTATCGTACTCATCGATCAGATCAACGTAGCTCTCTCCCGAAAACTCCGCATAGGCTTCATCCAGAACAACCGGCACCCCGGTATCGAGAACTTTAATTATCTCCTCCCTTGGCTGGGTATTGCCTGTTGGGTTGTTTGGGGATGTTATGAACACGAGGCTTGCCTTTTCTGCCTTTTCAGCAATTTTATCTCCGTTCATTATGAAGTTCTCATCTAGGGGTACTTCTACAATGGGAATTCCGTCCAGCTTTGCGTAGAAGTAGTACATGCCAAAGGTTGGAGGCGTCGTTACCACATATTCTCCATCAAAAATCCTCATGAGATAGCTCAGCAGCTCGTCCCCGCCGTTTCCAACGGCAACGTTTTCCGGACTAACCCCATAAAACTCGGCTATTGCTTCCCTGAGGGGCATCGAGGTTATGTGGGGGTAGCGGTTGAAAGGGGTTTTCCTAAGCTCTTCGAAGATTTCTTCCTTTATCTCGGGCGGCAAATCGAAGGGGTTCTCGTTCTTGTCAAGCCATATCCTGTAATCTCCCTCCAGAACTTTATAGGGCTGGAAAGATTTAACAAGAGGACTAATCCTCATTTCCTGCGCCTCCTTAACTCAGCCATAACCTCACTCAAACTTATGCCATTGTATGTTAAGAGAACCAAGAGGTGGTAGAGCATATCAGCAGTCTCGTAGATTATCCTTTCCCTGTTCTCTGCAACCAGAACCTCAACAGCTTCCTCACCGAATTTCTTGTAAATCTTCTCTTTCCCTTCAGCAAAGAGCTTTGAGGTGTAAGAGCCATCAAGGGGCTTCTCCTTTCTCTGCTTTATCAGCTCTTCAAGCTCTCTCAGGATTGTGAGCGAGTAGTCTATTCCGCCGGCGATTCTCTCAGGCTCCCCCAACTTTCTGTAAAAGCATGAGTAATTTCCCGTGTGGCATGCAGCACCAACCTGCTCAACAATTAAAAGCAGGGCATCGTTATCACAGTCTATCCTTATCTCCTTGACCTTCTGAACATTGCCGCTGACTTCCCCCTTCATCCTAATTCTGTCCTGTGAGCGCGAGTAGTAGTGGGCGTAGCCCGTTTCAAGCGTTTTCCTCAATGCTTCCCTGTTCATGTAGGCCAGCGTTAAAACTTCTCCCCTCGTGTCCTGAACGATTACGGGGACGATTCCGCCGTTCTTCTCCCAGTTGGCCTTCTTAATCAGCTCCTCCATGCTACCACCTCAGTAGTCCAGCCTCACGGGTATGCCCTTCCCAGCCAAATACTCCTTCAGCTCTCTGACCGTGTATTTCCCGTAGTGGAAGATTGAAGCTGCTAAAGCAGCCTCTGTTCCAATCTTGAAAGCTTCGTAGAAGTGCTCCGGACTTCCAGCGCCGCCGGAGGCAATGACTGGAATATCAACCGCTTCAACGATGGCTTTGGTTAAGGGAATGTCAAAGCCCTTCTGGGTCCCATCGGTGTCCATGCTCGTGAGCAGTATCTCACCGGCACCAAGCCTCTCGACTTCTTTGGCCCACTCTACTGCGTTAATCCCCCTCGCCTTCCTTCCCCCGTGGGTGTAAACCTCCCAGTACTCCCCGTTCCACTTTGCATCAATCGCTATCACTAAATTCGCAGAGCCGACAACCTTTGCTGCTTCCCTCACGAGCTCAGGGTTGTTCACTGCGGCAGTGTTGAGAAAAACTTTATCCGCTCCGCTTTTGATTATCTCTCTTATCTCTTCGACGCTCTTTATCCCCCCTCCGACGGTGAAGGGGACGTATATTTCCTCCGCTATCCGCTTAACGAGGTCGAGCAGGATTTTCCTCTTCTCAAACGATGCCGTGATGTCGAGGAAGACTATCTCATCTATCCCTTCTTCCTCGTATCTCCTGGCGAGCTCTATTGGGTCGCCAGCGTCTCTGATGTTCTGGAACTTTATCCCCTTGACGACTCTCCCCTCTTTTATGTCAAGAGCAGCGATAATCCTTTTGGCTAACATTTCAGAACCTCCAGAAGCTCTTTCAGGCTAACCTCACTCTCGTAGAGGGCTTTTCCGACTATGGCTCCAGAGAAGCCGACCTCCCTCAGCTTGAGCACATCATCCACGCTCGAAACTCCCCCGGCGTAGATGAACTCCTCATCCTTCCAAAACCGCTCTATGCTTTCTATCCCCGTCAGCGTGCCGTCTCTCTCGATTGCGGTGTAGATGAACCTGTCCACGTACTCCCTGAGCATCTCGTAGGCTTCCCCGACCTTAAGCGAGCTCTCCTCGAGCCATCCCTTAACCGCTATCTTCCCACCCCTCGCATCGAGGCTGACTGTTATTCCGTTGAAGTCGCCGGTTATCCTCTCCAGGAACTCGAGGTCGAAGGCCTTCGTGCCGATTATGACGTTCTCGGCGCCGATTTCGTATGCTTTTGCTATGCTCTCATAGGAGCGGAAGCCCCCTCCGACCTGGACTTTAAGCCCTGTTTCCTCTATTATCTTCTTCACAACGTCAAGGTTCTGTGGCTTCCCTGTGAAAGCCCCGTCTAAGTCCACGACGTGGATTTTATCAACGAGCTCCGCAAATCTGCTTGCTATCTCCACAGGATCACCGTAGACCTTCACTTTCTCCTTCTGCCCCTTGTAGAGGCGCACGGCTTTTCCGCCCATGAGGTCAATGGCTGGATAAATTCTCATCTCACAACCTCCTGAAGTTTGCTAAAAGTCTCAACCCGTTTCTGCTCGACTTTTCAGGGTGGAACTGCACCGCGAAGACGTTGTCCCTGCAGACTGCCGAGGTAAAGACGACCTCGTTCCCCTTGGACTTGTAATCGGTAACTCCGGCGATTATGCCCTCATCTGCCGGCTGGGCGTAGTAGGAGTGGACAAAGTAGAAGTAAGCTCCGTCCTTTATGCCCTCAAAGAGCTTGCATTCTTTTTTCTGCCACACCTGGTTCCAGCCTATGTGCGGCGTTCTGACTCCTCTAAACCTCACAACGTTACCCTCGAAGACACCTAAGCCTTTACCCCTGCTTTCTTCACTCCACTCAAACAGCAATTGAAGTCCAAGGCATATCCCAAGGAACGGCTTCCCGTCGTTTATAGCATCCAAGATAACTCCCCTCAAAGGCTCAAGCTTCTCCATCACAGCTCCAAAGTTTCCAACCCCGGGCAGGACTATTTTCTCAGCTTTTTCTATTTCATAGGGGTCGCTCGTAATTACTCCTCCGAGGGCTTTCCTCACGTTGGCCAAGTTACCTATGCCGAGATCAACTATTGCAATCACCACAGCACCCCCTTTGTGCTCTCCAAACGCTCACTCTCTCTCAAAGCCTGTCTTAAAGCAATGCCGAGTCCCTTAAAGGTCGCTTCGATTATGTGGTGGGCATTTATTCCAGCCAGCTGCTTCACGTGGATTGTTGCATTCAGCGTCCTCGCCAGCGCCCAGAGGAACTCCCTGACGAGCGTAACCTCAAAGCCCTCTTCGCTCTCCTTCACGTCAAGCTCAAGGTTGAGGTAGGGCCTTGAGATGTCCACGGCTACCAGAACCAATGCATCGTCCATAGGCATTACGGCATTTCCGAAGCGCGCTATCTTTTTGCCCCTAATTTTCTCCCTAAGCTCCTCTCCGAGGACTATACCCAGGTCTTCCCATAGGTGGTGCCTCAAATCGTAGCTCGCCCTGATGCTGACATTCTGCTCCATGTAAAAGAATAAAGCGGTGAGGAGGTGGTCGAACACTCTGTCTCCCGTCTCTATGCCCCCCTCAACGCCAATCTCCACGGTTATGTCGGTCTCTTTCGTTTTGCGCCTCATCTTCTAACCTCCATGCTCCTTTTGTGTATCTCAAGTCCTTCAATTTCAGCCAGGCGAATTCCTAGATATCTCTCCGCCAAGAACTCCTCTCTGCTGACGTAGGCTAAGCTAATCCTCTTCATGAAGTCCATAACTGTTAAAACTCCGCTGAACTTCGCTGCTCCTCCTGTCGGAAGGACGTGGTTGACGCCGAGGAAGTAGTCAGCCGCTGGCACGGGCGTGTACTCTCCGAGGTATATCGCTCCCGCGTTGTCTATGAGGTCAACCAGTCCCATCGGGTTCTCGGTGATTATCTCCAAGTGCTCGGGAGCTATCTCGTTAGCCTTTTCGGCGCATTCCTCAAGGCTCTCACAGAGAACGACCTCGATTCCGTCCCTGCTGCAGTACTCTGCCAGCTCTCTTGAAGTCGTCAGGAGCCAGGCCTTGCTGTCCTTTCCGTGCTCAAGCTGGGAGAGTAAGTCGTAGAGGACGTATTCTTTGTTCGCGCTCTCATCGGCTATAACTGCTATCTCCGACGGTCCAGCCAAGCTGTCAATTCCCACAACACCGAAAACCTGCCTCTTTGCCTCGTTCACGAACTTGTTGCCCGGACCAAAGATTTTGTCCACTTTCTTCATTCCAATGCCGTAAGCCATTGCTCCAATCGCCTGAATCCCGCCGAGCTTGTAGACCTCTTTAATGCCGAGGAGCTTTGCCACGTAGAGGACGTAGGGGTTGATTTTGCCGTCCTTCGGGGGCGTTGTCACCGCTATCTCCTTAACGCCCGCTATCTTTGCCGGAACCCCGACCATCATGAGCGTCGAGGGCAGAGGCTTTCCTCCCGGAACGTAGATTCCTATCCTCCTAATTGGCTTGTAGATTATGCCGTAAAGCGAGGCGTTCTTCATGTAGAGCTTATCGTTCTCAAGCTGCTTCTCGTGGTAAAAGCGGATTCTCTCTATTGTACGCTTGATGATCTCCTTGTCTTTTTCTGGAATCAGCCTCTCAGCTTCTTCGAACTCCTCCTCGCTTACCAGAAATTCGCCCTCGTAGCCGTCGAACTTCCTTGAGTATTCCTTCACCGCTTCGATGCCCCTCTCCCTTATATCCCTCAAAATTCCAGCCACGTAGCTTTCCAGCTCAAAATCCATCTCTAACAACCTCCTTAAGTTTTAAAACGAGCTCGTTAATTTCCTCAAACTTCGTCTTCTGGGAGATTCTGTTCACCAAAAGCAAAGCCGAAACGTCCATAATCTTCTCTACCTCAACTAAGCCGTTAGCCCTTAACGTGTTTCCAGTCTCGACTATGTCGACGATGGCATCTGCAATCCCGATCTTTGGAGCGAGCTCAATGCTCCCGTGAAGCTTTATCACTTCAACTTCAACTCCATTCTTCTCGAAAAACTTCCTCGCGAGGTTTGGATATTTGGTGGCTATCCTGAACCCGTCCATCTCTTCAACGCTGACTGCATTTTCTTTGGGCATCGCCAGGCTCAAGCGGCACTTCCCAAAAGGCAGCTCAAGAGGAACGAGGACGTCGCTCCCCCTCTCCTCCACGACATCGCTTCCGGCTATGCCGACATCTATGCCGTGCTCTACATACACGGGCACATCAAAAGCCCTCGCAAGGAGAAGCTCATACCTGCCGTTTCTCACTATCAGTTCCCGGGTCTCTGGTGGTTTAAGCTCAACGCCTGCTTTTCTGAGGATTTCAAGCGAACCCTTGAACAATCTTCCTTTGGGCAGGACGAACCTCATTCTTCCACCTCCACCGGAATGCCGAGCTTAACAAGCTCCTTTGCAAGCTTGTACGCTTCCTTCAGCTCCCCTCTGATTCTCTTTCTGCTCTTCTCTATTTTGCCGTCAAAGAGTTTTGAGAGTGCATTTAAGTCAAAGGCGAATCCAAAGGCTTTTGTACCTTTGAAGACATACTCGCCTCCGCCGCCCAAGGGCTTGCCAATCTTTGGAGAATAGACCTCAAAGATTACATCGCTGTAGTAGGGCAGGGGTCTTATCGTGCCGAAATCTATGAAGACCCTCCTGTCGTCAAGGGCCTCGATAATTTTGTTGAGCTTTTCATATCCGCAGCTCTTTCCTCTGAAGTTGAACAGCTGCCAGAGCTCCTCCTTTTTTTCTTCACTTATAGGCAGTCTCTCGATAATTTCGAAGTTTCTCCTCGTCAGGGCTCTGAAGATCTCTGCCCTAAATTCTTCAACTCCTTCAACGGCACTTTCCCAGACTTTTAGGCTGCCGACGTCGATGTAAAAGTCCTCAATGCCGAGCGCCTCAAGGGAAGTTATAACAGTTAAAAGAACCTCGACCTGCATTTTGATGTCTTCTCCGCCGATGAACTCCACTCCAGCCTGCCATTTCCCTCTAATCCCGCCGTTCAACACTTCGCTGATATAGTAGAGCTTAAGTTTCCTAGGCTCTTTGAGGTTTGCAAGTATCTGAGATGTCAGGTCTGGCTTTATTACATAAAATCCGTTGTTGTACGCAAATTTTGTTCCTTTTCTCAGCTCCTCGCTGAACTCTTCTATCGTCGGCAAAAATATCTCTCTGTAACCCCAAAGCTCAAATGTCCGCCTTAAATATTTTGTAATATCCGCTAGCCTCTCTGATTCGGAAAACAAATCCTTCTTCACAATAACCCCTCCAAGAGCTTTTGGATGAAAATATCCCCTGCTAAATAGCGCCTAACCAAGCTAAATGCTCTAGAACAGTCAATGATGATGGCAGTAGCTCACCAGAAAAGCGGATATGTTACAGTAGCTCAACTTGGTGGATATAATTTTCGAGTTTTTGGGCACTTTTCTGTCTTTCATGTTGATCCCCCCAGTCTGAGATTGGGGAGTGTTTGTTACAGTATTTAAGCTTATCCAATGATTTTCTGTCAAGATGTCTGCAATGCGTGAGAATCTTGTCATAATATCTAAAAACTGCGCGAAGAACTTGACAGATATACCCAAAAATGACCGCCTATGAGTCTTCCGAAAATGTTAATAGACTTGAAAGCGAGGTAGATATGGTGATTTTGCATGGAGATAACCGACAAAGAGGTTTTTGAGATTGCCATAAGCTCTGAGATTAGGGCCAAGGAAGCCTACGAAAAACTCGCTTCTGTAATTAAAAGCGACATTATAAGAGACGAAATTCTCTTCCTGGCGAAGGAGGAAGACAAACACCGCGAGATAATCGAGAAAATGGCCGAGAAGTTCGAGGGCGAGAGGACTGAGCCGAAGAAGATAGAGATCGATGTTATGGCCGAGTTCAAGGTCATAGCCGAGAAGATGGCCGAAGTCATCAAGAAGCCCGATGCCAACATCGATGAGATTTACGAGATAGCTATGCAGGCTGAACTCGTCAGCGAGAAGCTCTACAAGGAGCTCGCAGGCTACGCTGCCACCGAGAAGACCAGGCTCATCCTCGAGATGCTCGCAGATATGGAGAGGAACCACTACAACATCCTCAGGAAGCAGTACGACTACATAATGCGCTATCCTGAGCTCTACAAGGAGGAGTTCTACGACCAGCTCATGAAGGACATCAACTTCAACTTCTGAGCCCCGTTCACGTCACTCCATATAGCATAAGCCCAGGATACTGTAGATACTATACTTTACCTAAATTCTTAGCTTTTTTGATCTTATTAAAAATGCTCCACCCAGCATGGGCATGCAAAGCAAAGGTAGACAAGGCCGAAATTTTATTAACGAATTATCCTTTTTATGTAACACTATGTGCCAAATATATGGGCATATTTTTAGCAATGTCCTGCAATTTGGGCACAAACTGTGTATAACTGTGATACTGGGGAAAAAGTTTATATATGTAGAAAAACTGATTATTTTAGGTGAACCTAATGAAGAGAACTTTGTTGGGTTTGATTTTTGTTTTTGTGGTTTTTCTGAGCGGATGCATAGGCGGTGAGAGTACTTCAACAACATCTTCCTCAGTTTCTACGGCGACAACTCTAAGTGAGTGGAAAGCAGACGGCGTTATCGGGGAAAACGAATACTCCCATAAGCTCTCACTTGCCGATGGCAAGTTTGTTGTACACTGGAGGAACGATGGGGAGTACCTCTACGTGGCCCTCAAGGGGCAGACGACGGGTTGGGTGGCAATAGGGTTTGAGCCGAGCGTTGCAATGAAGGATGCCGACATGATCTTCGGCTGGGTGCAGGATGGTCAGATCGTGGTCATAGACGCGTACTCGACGGGGACCTATGGGCCTCACCCTCCTGATGGGGAGCTGGGCGGAACGAACGATATTCTGGCCTTCGCTGGAAAAGAGGAGAACGGCTACACCGTTATAGAGTTCAAGAGAAAGCTTGATACGGGCGATCAGTATGACAATGCCTTCAAGCCGGGGCAGAAGATAAACTTTATTTTTGCGATGGCGGACAGCGACAGCTTTACCCAAAAGCACAACATAGCCAGGGGAAATGGTGAACTCACGCTGGATGAGATCTGATAATGACTATACCTCCAAGATGGTGATTCCAATGGAGCCATTCCAGATACATGCCATAATCCAGATTTCAGCACTGCTGAGCGCTCTCATTGGAATACGCTACGCAAAAAGCCACAACCTAAAGATGCACCATACCTTCATCTACACTACCGTTATCCTGCTAACCATCGGCATCGGCTACATGCTCTACACAACCAGAGCCCTCTCTCCACACGGAGCGCTCGGACTCTTCGTTTACCTCTACCTCCTCCTCACGGCCTTAAGCGGCAGGGCTTTTTTGGCAAGAAAAATTACAAGGAATCGGCACAAGCGTTTGGCCATGATTGCGGTGCTTCTATTAACCCTCCAAATCCTACTGGCAGTTTACAGCTTCCTTCTCTGACCTTTATATTTCAGCACCACGAACTCCTTGTAGTCCATCACCTTTTCGAAGCCCTTCCTGAGGTAGTAGGAGTAAGCTTCTAGGTTGGGGAAGGTTATCACATAGGCGTCTTTTCCAAGCTCTCCTAGGCGGTTTATTGCAAATTCCAGCAGCCTTGAACCGTAGCCCTTACCTTTGTAGGTAGGATCAACCATGAAGAACTCTATGAGGCCCGTTCTCTCGCTCTTAATCTCCTCTGGTACCCACCAGACGTCTTTGCCCTCCAGGTTGTAGACGAGGGCGACCGTTCCAATTACTCTCCCATCTTTCCTTCCGACGTAGAGCTCGTCGAACTCTTCTCCCAGCCGAAACTCGAGGAATGGCTCGTAGACTTTTTTGAAGCCCTCGAAATCGTCAATACTCGGCTTGTTTTCGACCCATTCAAGGGCTGGATAGGCCCCTCCGGTAGACTGATACACACTGAAAACAAAGCTCATCAGTTCGTCTTTAATTGATAGGGGATTTTCTACTCTGACAATCTCCATTTTTATCCCCAAAAGAGTTAATAGCTCTGGGCTCTAAATATTTATTGGTGGTAGCATGGACGAGCTTGAGGCACTTGCTCTTGCCCTTGAAGTTGAGAAGGTCGAGCTGGAGTTCTACCTTGAAATGGCGAGAAATGCAAAAGAGGAGCGAGCAAGGAAGATGTTCCTGTTTCTGGCTGGAGAAGAAGCCGGACACTGGGATATATTTGAAGAAAAATTCGCTGAAAAGCTCGTAGAAAAATGCAAGCTTCCGGCGGTTGATAAAGATACTTTAGAAAAGCTGACGCCGAAGTATGAAGGCGAGCTCAGTGAGGTCAAAGCCGTTGAGATTGGTATGGAGCAGGAAAAGCTCACATGGGAGTTTTACGAGAAGGCCGCTGAGGAAGCCAAGGACGAGAACGTGAGGAGGATCTTCCGTGAGCTGGCTAAGGTTGAGAAAGCTCATTACGAGCTTTTAAAGGCCCAGTATGATGCCGTCATGAAGACCGGGATATGGATGGATTATCAGGACTTCAGCCTAGAGGTGGATTAGTCGAGAAGAACATTAACAGCTTTGTACTTCTTCCTGTCTTGGGCAAGATCAACTGATATGTTGAACATGAAGCATGGTTCGAGAAGCTTTTAATCGGAAATAAAGCGGGCATTTCAGAAAGGAAACCCGGAGAAGGCCCATACGTTTCGGAGTTTTTGAAATGAGGTTTTAGAAAACGTTATCAAGATATAGATCAAAACATAGTTTGGTGATGTGAATGTTGGGAATGAACCCGATTTCCATAAACAAAGAGAAACTGTCCAAAAGGGAAATCGCCCAGGCCCTTCGATGGGCCATAATGGCCGAGCTCGATGCCATCAACTTCTACGAGCAGTTCGCGGAGCTTATTGATGACGAGGCTGTAAAGCACACCTTCTTGGATGTGGCCAACGAGGAGAAGGAGCACGTGGGTGAGTTTTTAGCTCTACTCCTCAAGCTCGACCCTGAGCTGGGCAAGTATATGAAGAGGGGCTTTGAGGAAGTCGAGGAGGAGACTGGCATAAAGGTCGAGCTCTGACCTTTCCTTTTATTGCCCCTGTCAGGGCGCTAGCTGTCTGGTGTGGGTAGGTGTACACGGAACGTTAAACTCAAGGCCCGACGTTCATCATCTGGGAATACATTGTCCAGTCTAGGAGGAGTTCGTATTCGGCTTTGAGCGTGTAGTAGTGGCCTCTTTCCATGTTGGAGAGATAGCGCATCAGCCTTTTCTTCTCTTCAGTGTCCACCATGTCCTCAAGCCTGCCGTAGAACTCCGCGGCTATCTCCTCGGCCTTCATGGCCCAGCGTACAAGATCTATGATGTCCTCGACCTTATGAAGCTCCCGGGCAACGGGCTTAAGCTCAGGACCTATGTGTTCCTTCGGGAAGACCACCTCTTCGCCCGGGAACATGTTGGCGTAGAGTTCTCTCAAAAACTTCTCGTGTTTCTCCTCCTCTCTCGCGAGCCACTTCACCTTCTCCTCAAGAGCCTCCATATCCATGTTTTCTGCCAGGCTCTTGTAGAACTTCTTCGCTCCAATCTCGGCCTTGATGGCCATTCCGAGGAGCTCCTGAAGCGAGAACTCCCCGGCCTTTTCGAGGGGAAGCCCCTCATCAAGTTCAGGTGGAACCACAAATCATCCCTCCGCAAGCAACAGTCCAAGTTCGTTATAGACCTTTATTTTATTAAAGCCTTCCTCCTTGAGAATTTGAAGGATCTCGTTCAGAATCTTGTTCTGTACGTTTATCGCCAGCATCTGGCAGGCGTGACATTCTGGAGTGGAGCGGGCCATGAGGAGGAAAACGTCAACCCTATCTCCTTCAACCGTCAGGCCGTAGACCAGTCCCTCATCCACGATGTTAACGTCAGTTTCCGGATCCTTAACTTTCTTCAGAATCTCGACTACCCTTTGAACCTCTGGAGGCAGATCCTTACGCGGTCCTGATTTTGGTCTTTTCCCCGACCTCAGGAGATCAAAGAGCCCCATAGCTCAGACCTTCTCCGAGCTCAAATCTTCGATCGTATAGCCTTTCTTGTTCTCAAAAACTCCGACAGGGTTGTTCCTGAGGTCGTAGACATAGACGTTGTCGAACTTGACGAGGGCAAAGCGCTCGATGATGTCACCGATTATCTTGGAGTATGCTATCGCCGACTGGCCGGTTATGTTGTACTCGGCGTGGCTCTCGAAGTTGAGCCAGATTTTCAGGGTGTCCTCCCCGACCTCTAGGCCGGCTATGACACCTGAATCGAGGATGTCTCCCCCCGTGATCGGGTCAGTTATCTTCCTCAGCTCGTCGAGAACGGCCTTATAGTGCTCCGGCCACTCTCGATTGGGCATGTAAACCTTCATCTTCTCCACCGGTCATGAAATCAGTATGTCAGGTTAAAAGCCTTCCTGGTCAGGTCTGTCCAGTATTCCAACGGTCGGTATTACTGATGTCGCTCCTCTCGAGGTTTCTGAAGGTGAGCCACGTGAGGGCAATTCCAAGAAGAGTAATCGCCCCGCCGATTCTCATCACTAGCTGATCTAACATCTTCCCAACGCCTTACGTGTTTTTACTTTTACACTTTCTCAGTGGAAGTAGATAAAGCTTTCGAGAAGAGCTACAATGGAAAAAAGAGAAAGGATGGGGGCTGGGGCCTGAGCTTTCACTCAAGCGCGACCTCGTTTTCCCAGAGGCCGTGGATGTTGCAGTAGCTCAGGGCGTAGAGTTTGCCCTTCTTCTGGGTCCTGAGGAAGAAGATAGCCTTCGGCTCGGTGAGCGGGTCGCTGTGGTTGGTGAAGGCAACCCTGCCGACGAGAATCGGGAAGTTGCCATCCTCGGGGTGGAAGTAAAGCTCGATCCAGGCGATGTGGTGCTCGGGAGTGTTCGGGTGCGGGATTTCTTTGCCGACGCTGACCTCAACCTTGATGAGGTCGCCGTCCTTCTCGTACTCTATAACGGGCACGTGCTTTTCTCCCTTCCAGTCTCCACTCTTTATGGTTCCGCTCAGCATCTCTACCACCTCACTCTATCTTTTCAAACATGTCCTTGGGGGCGCCGCAGAGCGGGCAGACCCAGTCTTCGGGAAGGTCTTCAAACTTGGTTCCCGGCTCGATTCCGGTGTCCAGGTCGCCTTCATCCTCATCGTAGATGTATCCACAAACTATGCATTTCCACTTTGCCATTCCTATTACCTCACTCTAATGTTATTAGTCGGGCCTTATAAGGTTTGCGTTTCAAACTTGTTCATTAAGAAAAACAAAGAAATCACTCGAAGATCACAAACTTATCCCCAGGAACACCGCACACCGGGCACTTCTCGGGGATTTCATCGACGACGGTGTAGCCGCAAACGGGACAGATGTAAACCTTCTTTATCTCTATGTCCTCGCCTTTTTCGACCTTCTCTTTTGCCTTCGCGTAGAACTCAGCATGTATCTTCTCTGCCTCGAGGGCGTAGTGGGTTGTTCTGACGGCATCCTTCTCGCCCTGGAACTCGGCCGCGTTCTTGAAGACAGGGTACATCTCCTCGACCTCGTGGGTCTCCCCGTTTATGGCCTCCTGCAGGTTCTCGGGAGTCTTGCCCAGCTTCCCGAGGGCTATGAAGTGGTTCTTGGCATGGACAAACTCGGCATAGGCTATCGCTCTGAAGATCTTGGCTATGTTAGGATAGCCCTCCTTCTCCGCCTGCTCGGCGAAGATAAGGTACTTCATGTGGGCCATGCTTTCGCCAGCGAAGGCCTCCTCCAGAAACTTCCTAGTCATTTTCCTTTCCACAACCATACTATCACCAACAGGAGTTCTGCATTAATAGTTGGGCGGTGAGGTATATAACGATTTTCCAAACCCTGAGTTTGTACACTTTATCATTTCAGTCAATAGGCAGCCCTTCTTTGATTGCTTTTTCAACCTCCATGGCTCTCCTTACGTCTCCGAGCACAACTGCCCCAATGGGCTTTTCATCTTTGTAGAAAACTTTCGTTTTTTCATCAAGCCACCTGCCTTCTCCCCTTGTTCTTCCAATCAATGCAACGTTTAAGTCGGCGAACTTAAAGAGCGCCGAGCAGAAGGAGAAGTCGTGGCTGTTATCCTGCCCCCTGAGCAGGTTTGTGAGGATCTTTGCATGCTCCACGGCGGCTTTGGCAGTCCCGCATATCGTCCCGCTGTACTCGGCGCAGTCGCCTATTGCATAGACGTCCTTCGCGGAGGTTCTGAACCCTGCATCTATGAATATTCCACGCCCGGCGTGGATTCCGCTCCTCAAAGCCAGCTCTTTGTTGGGAACTACCCCGAAGGCGCAGACCTTAAGCCTCCCAGAGATGTATCCCCTATCGGTCTCCACACCGTTCTCATCGGCCTTCAGGAGGTTGGCCTCGAGGTGGAACTCAACTCCGACCTCCTCCAGCTTTTCCTGGAGCTTTTCGCTTAGCTCCTCGTCCAGCCTGAGGAAATTCTTGCTCCTATGAATGAGCTTGACAGAATAGCCAGCCTTGGCAACATTCCCGGCCAGCTCAAGCCCTATAAAGCCGCCGCCGATGACTGTGATTTCTCCCTCTTCCTCAAGCCTTTCCCTTATCATCTTGGCGTCGTCAAAGGTTCTTAGGGTCAGGACGTGCTCCCTCCCGGGTACGGAAGGCTCTCTTGCCCTCGCGCCAGTCGCAAGAACGAGGACGTCATAGGGAATCTCCCCTCTGCTCGTTACGAGAACCTTCCTCGCTCTGTCTATGACCTTGGCTTCAACGCCTAATCTGAGGTCTATTCCATTCCGCTCGTACCATTCGGCTGAATACGGAAAAAGGGCCTTTTCATCCACGAATCCTGCTATGTAGTGGCTCAGCATCGGCTTTGAGTAGTAAGGGAGCTCTTCTTTGTCCACTATTGTTACTTCAAAGTCCCCCGAGAGTCTCTTGGCAAGCTCAACTCCTCCGGGCCCATCGCCGACTATTACAACCCTCACGCTGTCACCTCACGACCGCGTGTGGGGCGCTAGGTAAAGTTCGAGCTGGGTGTTAAGGTGCTCGATGGGAGCGTTGACGTATTCTGGCTTGCCCTCCGTGACGTCCTCGAGATATTCAACGTGGGACTTTATGGACGCGTAGTGGGATCTCTCCTGCGCCGCCAGAAATCCGAATATGGCCCCGTGCTCTGGGAGGAGTTTTTCCAGGTGCGTGTATAGCCTCTCTGAGGTTTTTTCACTGAGCAGGGCAACTCTCATAGCCTCTACGAGGTTGGCGACAGTGTCGACCCTGATCGAGTTTTCGGCGAAGGGTATCCCTTCGGGAACGGTGTAGTCGGTATCCCCAAAGAGCGTTTCGTGCAGCCTTAGAAGAGTCTCCTTGTGGGAGTTCTCAGCTTTAGCAAGGGTCTGGAAGAAGTCTCTGAGCAGCCCTCCTGTTCTGGAGGCGAGGCGCTCATAAAAAGCTTTGGCGTCATCTTCTGAGGCTATAGCGTAGCCGATTATCTCCCTCAGGGGGAGCTCAACAAGTTTATCAAGAATTTCATCCATTGGTATCACCTAATGTAATATCTGTGTTTGAAGTATTTAAACCTACGCAGTGGGGTCAAATAATAAAAAGGTCAGGAAATCCATGCAACGAGCTTTCTCACGCCTTCTCTGAGTTTCTCTTCGTCCTCTGGAGTCGGCCAGCCGCGCGATTCAACAGTGTCTACGTGGTCGAACTTGCTCCTCGTTATGAGGGTCTCTATCTTCTTTCCAGCAACGCCGCCCCAGCCAAAGGCGCCGACGATGAGGACGGGCTTCTCGTAGTTTGCCTTATCAACTATCTCATAGAGAGCATAGCGTATCCTCGGGTGTATCTCGGCTTCGTAAGTTGAGGCTCCTATTATTATCGCCTCACTGTCGGGAATCTCCCCGAGGATGTCGCTAACTGCCGGCGCCTCTTTGTCCGTGAACTTGTAGACTACCGGGTTGAAGCCGTGCTTCCTGAGCTCGTCCAAAACAATCTCCATCCTCCTCTCGACAAAGCCGTACATCGAGTCGTAGATGACGAGAACCTTGCCCTTCTTTACCTTCCCAGCACCGACAGCCTCGTAGTACTCAAAGATCCTGGCCGGATTCTTGCGCCAGATGAGCCCGTGGCCCGGGAGTATCATCTTTGCTTCTTCAATTATGCCGAGGTCTTTGAGCTTCTTTATATTCTGGACTATGTACTTGTGGTAGTGGCCTATGACCGTGACGATGTATTTCCTCACGTGGGGGAGGTACTCCTGAACGACCTTTTCGTCGCTGTCGTCAATGACTGGGGGAATGGAGTAGCCTCCGCCGGCGTCGCAGCTGAAGATGAGCTTATCCTCAACGACGTAGGTTATCATTGTGTCCGGCCAGTGCAGCCACGGGACGGTTATGAAGCGGAAGGTTTTTCCGCCGATGTTAATCTCCTCGCCGTCCTTGATTGCGTAGAAGTTCTCGACGACCTTTTCTCCGTAGAATCCCTCAAGGAAGCGCTTCGCAAAGCTCGTGCCTATGAGCTGGGCCCTGTATCCGTTGGCCTCAAGAACTGCCGGAAGGGCCCCGCTGTGGTCCGGCTCGGTGTGATGGATGATGATGTGTGTTATCTCTTTGGGGTCAACGATGCTCTTGAGGGCCTCCATGAATTCCTCTGTGTACTCTTTCTTGGTTATGTCAAAGAGAACAACGGCATCTTTGAGCTTCATGAGGTAAGCGTTGTAGGTTATGCCCTCCGGGATGTCCCAGGTGGCCTCGAAGTACTTGATCCTGTCGTCATCAATCCTTATGAGGTAAAGCTCGGGATCATCCAGTATTTTTTCAGTCCAGGCCTTTGGCATTGCCATCACCACCTTTGAGTTCTCTTTCCATGGTTATTAATTCATCCCTTCAGGACTGCTAGTATCTCGTTTAAGTCCGGAAGCTCTCCGAGAGGATAGACCTTCACAAAAGCCACCCTGCCGTTTTCGTCTATTATCACGTTCGCCCTTTCCGAGATGCCATCCTTCTCCCTGAAGAGGCCGTACTTCCGGGCAACTTCCCCATGGGGCCAGAAGTCCGCCAGGATTCTGAGCTTTTTAAGGCTCATGTGCTCTGCCCATGCCTTCTTTGTGGGGACTGAATCAACGCTTATTCCCACAGGAACAACGTTGAGCTCCTCAAGCTCATCGTAATGCTCCTCTAGGGCCTTCATTTGCCTTTCACAGATGTTCGTCCATGCTAAGGGGTGGAAAGAGAGCAGAACTCTCCTCCCCCTGAAGTCGCTCAGCCTGAACTCCTCCCCATTCTGGTCTTTCAAAACAAAATCCGGTGCAACATCACCAACTTTTACCATTTCAGAGCCTCCTTTTAATATCTAGAATCTTTCTTATCTCCTCAACCTTCGGCTCCCTCTTCCACAGCGGCGTTTTGTCCCTCTTGTAGGCAGGAACGAGCTCTTCAAACGTGGGCTTTTCGTTGATGTAGAACACGCCGAGCGGGAGCGGATCGGTTTCAATCGCGCGCTTAAAGGCCGCTTCTCTGTCGTAGGGGTCATGGTCGTCCATCCAGTAGGTGTGCTCCCTGTACCAGGCGTAGGTGTTCACCTTGTTGAAGCTGACGCAGGGGTGGAAGATATCGACTATGGCCAAACCTTTGTGCTCTATCGCCTTCTTTATTATCTCGACGCTCTCCCTGAAATACCCCATGAAGGTTCTCGCAACGAAGGAAGCATCGAGGGCTATGGCAAGGGCAATGACGTTGAACGGCTCTTCGAAGACACCCCACGGCTGAGTGGGCGTCTTCATTCCCTTCATCGTTGTGGGAGAAGCCTGGCCCTTCGTGAGGCCGTATATCTGGTTGTCGTGAATAAGAACGGTTATGTCTGGGTTCCTTCTTATCGCGTGAAGGAGATGGTTGCCGCCTTCGGCGTACATGTCGCCGTCTCCACCCTCTGCTATGACGGTCAGCTCTGGATTCGCCACCTTCACTCCAGTTGCTATTGGAATGGCCCTACCGTGGAGCGTGTGGTAGCCGTTGACTTTTATGTAGTGGGGCATCTTTGCGGCCTGACCGATACCGCTGATTATTGCCACCTCGTTGGGGTTAAGGCCGAGCTCCGCCAGGGCCGTTGTGAGTATGTTCCTGATTCCGAAGTTGCCGCACCCTGGGCACCAGGCTATGTCCTGGCTCCCTGGCCTCTTCGGTTCGAAGCGGCTCTTGTCGACCTTCTCAACGTTGGGGTTCATTCTACCACCACCTTGAGGGCATCGAGGACTTCTTCAACCGAGAAGGGCCTCCCATCGTACTTGAGAACCCTGTGATGAACCTCAACGCCAAGCTCCTTCCTTAGAAGCTCCGCGAACTGGCCCGTAACGTTGAGCTCGACGGCTATGATGGTCTTACCTTCGAAAAACTTCTTTGCCTCCAGGTTGAGCGGGTAGAGCCAGCTGAAGTGGAGCAGCGCTACATCGTCCCTACCGAGCTTCTCTATGGCCTCCTCAACAATGTGGAGCGTCGAGCCCCAGGCGACGATGATGTACTTGGCATCCTCCCCTCCGAGGAGTCTTGGCAGCGGTGCGTTCTTCCTGATGGTTTCGAGTTTTCTGATTGCCCTCTTCTCCTGCATTCTGACTGTGAGTTCTTCATCCTCTGTTATGTCGCCCCATTCGTCATGCTCGTTTCCGTTGGCTACAACAACATCCTCACCGTAACCTGGGATTGCCCTCGGCGATATTCCGTCCTCGGTGAGTTCATACCTCCTATAGCCGGGCTTTGCTTCGACTATGTGTTTTTCGACCTTGACCTTATCCAGCTCGAACTCGGGGAGGTTGTAGTAGGTATCCACAAGGTACTGGTCGGTGAGTATTATTACGGGTACCTGGTACCTGTCTGCCAGGTTGAATGCCTCAGTGCTCAGGTAGAATGCCTCCTCTATGTTGCCCGGGGCGAGGATAATCCTCGGGAAGTCCCCGTGGCCGGCGTGGAGAACGAGATTTAAGTCGCCCTGCATGGTTCTTGTGGGCAGGCCGGTTGCAGGTCCAGGCCTCTGGGCGAGGTGTATGACTATCGGGTTCTCGGCCATTCCAGCCAGGCTGAGCGCCTCGGTCATCAGGGCAAAGCCGCCGCCGGAGGTGGTTACCATAGCCCTCGCTCCGGCGTACCAGGCTCCTAAGGCCATGTTGATTGCGGAAATCTCGTCCTCGACCTGCTCCACCACTATCCCGAAGTCCTCCGCATGCTGTGCCGCGAAAACTGCCACTCCCGTTGAGGGGCTCATCGGATAGAAGCTGAGGAAGTTCATACCCCCGGCGAGGGCACCAAGAGCCACAGCCTCGGCTCCGCTGAGGAGTATCTCGTCCCCGACCTTTTCGTCCCTTTGGACTTCTACCTTTACGGCGCCCTCCTCGAGGAGCTTGAGGCCGAGCTCGTAGCCCTTCTTTGCCGCCTCGATGTTCTTCTGAACAACGTTCTCGCCCTTGCTCCCGAAGCGCTCCTTCAGGTATTCCTCAACCGCCGAGAATTCGCCGCGGAAGATGCCAACGACAATGCCCGCCGCTACGGTGTTGAGGTAGAGCTGACTGCCAACATCGAGCGCCATCTTGGTGAGGGGAACCTCGATGAAGTGGACCTTCTCGAGAAACTCCTCCTCGACGTTCTCCTTCTCGCCGATGACGACTGTGCTCTCCGATATCCTGTCCTTGACCCACGGAAGAACACCGCGCTTGAAGGGAATCAGAATGTCTATCTTCTTCACGAAAGCCCGTACTCTCTTGGATGAAACCCTTATCTCCGTGGTGTTTATGCCCCCACGAACGCGCGACATGTACTCCTTGTTTGCATAGACGTTGTAGCCTGAGAACTTCAGCGTTCTGGTCAGAATCTCCTCGACGGTCTGGATGCCCTGTCCGGCCGCCCCACCTAAAACCACAGAAAGGTCTTCTCGAAACTCCACCATAGCACATCACTTCTGATTAAGTTCGACTTTCGACCTCATAAGGTTTGTGAATTAGATTTATATAATTTTCTTTTGCTACCCTAATGATAGCTATAAGTGGTTTTTGAGCACAAATAGAACGAAGCCTATAGCCATTGCCCCCAGAATTAGGGCTATTGCAATTTCAAGCCTTGAAAAATCTCCAGTTTCCTTGCTTTCTCTCAGAAACTCTTTTTGTTTTGTCTCCGCAATTCGGACAGAATCTCCAATGGTCTTCTGATCAGTTATTATCCTCATCAAACCACCGCTACGATGTATTTCTCTTTCAAAATATATAAGCCTTTTGGGAGAAATTGAGTAAATCCAGATGGTTCCGAAAATGTTAATAATCATGACGAGAAACTGACTATGATAGTCCCACTGAAGATACTGACAAGGAAGTTTTTGACAGTCTTGAGGAGTCGTGGATGTAATATCAGGATGGAAAGTAGAGAATCCAACATATGAACTCGTCTCGCTGGAGAAACCGGGCACCACGAGGTAGTGATCTTGAGTAGGAAAAATAATCACCTGTCTTGTAGATGATAAGATTGAGGGTATCCCTCCAAATGGATGTTCAGGGGTTCCTTTTAAGCTCCTCTCTTCTCTCCTCCAGCTTTTTCTTCAGAGCCTCTATCTGTGTATTTAGAGTCTCGCGGATGTTCTCAAGGAGCTTGAGGTATTCCTCTAGGGTTTCAGTTTCCATTTCACGTCCGTACCCCATCGTCTCTAACTTTTCTCTCAGCATTATGTGGTACTGAACAGCCATATAAAGACCTCTGAGTGCAACTTCGTTCGCTTCTTTCAGGTATGTCCAGCCCTTGTCAGTTAGGGAGTATTTTACCAGCCTTCTCTTCCCCCGGTACTCTTCATGAGGTTCTATAAGACCCTCCTCGACCATCTTGTTCAGCATGGGGTAAAGGTTGCCATAACTCGGCTTCCAGACGCCGGAGGTGATGTTCTCTATCTCCTTGATTATCTCGTAGCCGTGAGCCTTCCCCTTGAGGGCGATTATCAGGAGTATCATGTTCCTCATGGGCACCGTGAACATGTTCCTCATGACACTCGCTTCGGATGACATGGGCCACACCGCCGAAAGGCTCATAATCTGAGCGAATATATCGAGAGTAGATATATTGACTTTGGATGCATCCTTAATATGTTGAGAGGTGAACTTAAAAGGTTTGAGGAAGCAGGCTGCGGGGACGATAAAAAAGAACTGGCTAAGGGTAAAAATGATAAAAAGCGCATAACCTATCAAATTATTCGAGTTAGGGGTGTGATAGATGACCAGTCTGAAAGTCAAGCTCGCCAGAAAGTTCGTCTCCTTCGTCCTCCCCGACGTTAGAAAGCTCGTACCTCCAGGGACACAGGTGATTGAGCCTTCTCCCTCTTCCTTCGACGGCAGAACTGTCCCGGAAGTTGTTGCCATCCATGGCCGCCCCGGGATTCACATCCTCAAGATGCTCGTCATCATCCCATACCTCATCAAAACTGCATACTACGCGCGCAAAAGCATTAAAAGCGTCCGCAAAAACCCTAAAAACCCAAAGAGAGTGGCCGATGAGGAGTTTTTCCGCGAGCTTGAGGCGTATGCGAAAGAGCTCGGCGTCTCGGCCATCGGCTATACCGAGGTTCCGGTGGAGTACATCTTCAAAAACAGGGCCCTCCTCTTCAAGAACGCTATTGTCCTTCTAATGGACATGAGAAAGGAGCGTATAGAGAAGGCTCTTGGCTTAGTTGCTGGTATGGAAGTGTGGAGGACCTACGCCGAGCTCAGTAAAGTGGTCTACAAACTCTCCGAGTTCCTGAGGGAGCGGGGCTATGCTGCCCAGCCCGACCCTCCGATAGGCGGGAGCACCAACTTTCCCCTCCTCGCACAAAAGGCAGGCCTCGGCTACATAGGGAAGCACTCCCTCCTTATATCGGAGCGGAATGGTCCATCCCAGAGGATAGCGGCAATATACACGAGCATAGAGAATCTTCCCCACACCGATGATAGGGTGGATCTTTACTCGTGGATTCCTGAGTTCTGCGAGGTCTGCAACCGCTGCGTCTCGGCCTGCCCAGCAAACGCTATTTACCTAAAACCAAAAATTCTCGAGGATGGCCGCAAACAGTACGTAGATTATAAGAAATGTGCGGTAGTGTTCTCCAAGACCCTTGGATGTGGTATCTGCATTAAAGAGTGTACTTTTTTCAAGGGGGAGTTTTTCAGGATAAAAAAGGCCTATGAGAAAATATCAAGCAGAAAAACTCAACAGTCCTTTAAGTAGGTGGAGAATCGACCCCGCGACGGCCGTCATCGTTGGCGGTCTCTGGGGCGTCCTGACGGAGCAGGCCTTTGCAGGCTTCTTCATACTCCTCTCTGGAAGTCCAACTTTCATTCCCTTCGCCCTGATGGTCTTTTCGGTTTACGGCTTCTTCGTTCTTGCATCGCTCCTCCTCTACCGTGAGGAGCTGTCAGAAACCGGAAGGGAATCGCGCTGGGCACCGGTGGTGCTTTTCGTGATGATGCTCGTGGTTTCAATAGGTGTATGGTTCCTCTGGGACGGGTTCCTTTCTCTTTTTGGCTTTGAAGGGGGTGGTTGATAAAAAGAAAAGCTCAGAGCTCCTCTATAACTCCCTTGACGACCTCCAGGGGCTCTTTGATTATGTCGAGCACGTCGTCGGCGGTGTTGATGGCCACGTAGGTTTCGCCGTCCTTCTCGTAGAAGAGCACCGGACACGGCGCGAAGGAGCCTATCTCGTATTCCTTCTTGGTCATCTCGTAGAAGACCTTTGGGTTGCAGACGTAGAGTATCCTGTAGGGCTCCATCTCGACCCCGAGGTTGTTCTTGATAACATCGCTTGGCGTGAAATCAAGGATCACTTTGTAGCCCCTCTTTGCGAGCTCCTCCCTAAACTTCTTTTCGGCTTCCTCAACGCTCATCCCAACCTTCCTTCTGTATCTGAACATTTTTCCACCTCCTCAGAGTTTTGAGAGGCCCTCAAAGAGGGCGCTCCAGAGCTTTAACGGTGTGAGTTCTGTGAGCATAAGCAGGCCGAGGAGCACGAGGATTACACCCAAGGCCCGTTCCCACCTTGCTTTGCCAGACTTGCCGAGGCTTATCCTCCCCGAGAGGAACTTCCTGTTTATCCAGTCCCCCAGGTCTTTCGAGGAGGTAATCAGGTAAACCGTCAGCCCCATGCCAAGGCCGTAGGTTCCCATCACGATTATCCCGCTTAGGGTGTCGCCGCTTAGTGCGGCAGTAATGACGGCGAAGCCGACGTAAGGGGCTATGCAGCCGAGCCACGTGGCCCCCAAGGCCGAGCCGAGGGCGAAGTCATACAGCTTTCCTCTCTTCGACGCCACCTTATCCGATGCCGAAAAGCTCAGGAACCTCTCAAGCTTGGCGCTTACGCTCTCGCTCAGGAAGCCCAGGCCAATCACTATGAAGCCGAGGCCGCCTATGAGGTACAGGGCTCCCCTTATCTGGGCCGCATAGGAACCAAAACTACCCGCCAGAGCGCCCAGGAGGGCGAAAGATAACACCATGCCCGCTATTATCAGCTCCACGCTCCTCCTCGCGAAAGTGAGGGAGAAAGTGCCGACTATGAGGGGCAGGACGCAGGGTGAGAAGACGCTCAGTATTCCGGCCGAGAATATCGGCAGGAGAACCGCGAGGGTGAGGTTTGTGTTGTTTTCCTGGGCCTGGGACGTTGCAGTTTCCGTGGTTTGAGTTTGTTCCCCTCCTTGGGGGTTTTCATCGCTCCCCACTGCAGTCTTTACGAAGAACTCCAAACCATCAGGATTGAGCGCACCGATCGCTACTCCCTTCAGGATTCTGGTGCCGTTCTCGACCTTGAATATTACCATCGTTGGCGTCCCCGGAACGCCGACGCTTATCTCTTCCCCCGGAGTTTTTGGCCTGTAGTAGCCGGCGTTGTCGGGCTGGATGACCACAACGTCATCGTAAACCCTGTATCTGAGCGTTGTAAGGGAGCGCGCTTTGTAAACGTCGATGGAAACAAGGTTCAATCTCGAAAGGGCCTCCTTGGCTTTCTCAGTCGGGAAAACGCTCGTCTTCATGTAGTTGCATGCCGGACAGCTCTCCGAGTGGTAGAAGATGAAAAAGTACTCTCCATCATGGGCCTTGATGAGGTTATCCAGCCCTTCCCCGGTCGAGACATCGTGGAAGGTTAGCTCGCCGTATCTGACTTCTCCGGCTCTTACACTTCCTGCAAAAAGAAGTATCAGGATGATGATTATTAGCGCCTTCTTCACACTATCACCTTAGGAAATAAAGATTTAAAAGTAAAAACCTTTTCTTGAAGCTTTTTTCATCAAAAAGTCATCGGGACGTAACCTTTTTCGAGGTAGTCCGCTATTATCTTCCCCACGTATTCCACTCTGGTGTACTTTTCCAGCTTTACTGCAAAACCCCCATCCTCGGCTATCCTTCTGCACGAAAGGGGAAGCTTGCCCAGCTCCCTCAGCCTCTCAATCCACTGGAGAAATTTCCCATCTCCCTCCGCAATCTTCCTTTCGATGGGCCCGAAAAGTATCACCTCAACGTCCTCTACCCACTTGTATTTCAAAGCGTTGGTAGCCCACATGAAGCCTACCAAAGCTTTTTCGTCCTCACTGGAGATTATAACAAGCGCTTTTACCATCTCTACCCCTCCAGGGCCTTTATGAATTCTTCAAAACTCCTTGTTGAAATCTCCCTTTCCATAACTATGACGTTTATGTTGCCGCATTCATATTTGGCGCACAAACCGATGCATTCCTCAACGCTGACTTCGTAGCCCTTCTCTTGGAGGAGCTTGACGACTTCCTCCAAGTAATCACCAGCACAGAATTTGCAAACCTTGGCTTTCATCTTATCACCCAAAAGTGTTTCGGAGGTACATCTTTTTGGTCTCACTATTTCTAATGTGAAAAGTCTCCAAGTTTTTCAGTTTTCAAAATGTAAATGAAATCGGGATGCCCTCATTTTTCGAATGGCATGCCAAACCTGTTATAGCTGACCTTCCCCCATTCGAAGACCTCTTCGCCGTGGGGCGGCTTGTTCTCCGCTGGATAGCCAACGCCAATGATGCAGAGAACGCGGTAGTTTTCTGGAATGTCCAAGAGCTCCCTCACGTATTCCTCGGCGCTCTTCTCCTCGTTGTGCATCCTGTTCCTAATCTGCACCCAGAAGGATCCCAGACCCAGGGCAACGGCCGCGAGATGTATATGCTCGGCCGCTATGGAAGCGTCCTCGATCCATACGTCGCTCCTTTCACCATCAGCCGTCACGACGATGGCTAAAGGTGCCGTTGCCAGCCCAGAGGCGCCTAACTTCGCTTTCGAGAGCTTCTGGAGCTTTTCCTTATCATCAACGACTATGAAGTGCCAGGGCCTTTTGTTGTATGAACTCGGCGAAAGGAAAGCAGCCTCAAGAAGCTTTTCTACCAGCTCCCTCGGGACTTTCTTATCCTGAAAGCGCCTTATACTTCTCCTTTTTCTCAGCACCTCGAAGAACTCCATGCCACCACCGACAAGAATTTCCTGGAATCCATATTAATATCCTTTTCCAAAGTTGGCATTTCCCAGAACTGTCCAGAACTTTTGGTTTTCAAAAGCCTTTTTTGAGCCTCGTAGAAGCATCCAATGGTGGGAGCATGGTGGATGTAAAGATGGACTTTTCGAGGCACTTCCCGATAATCGGTATGGATGGCCAAAGAAAGCTCGGCGAGAGCACGGTTGCAGTTGTAGGTGCCGGAGCACTGGGAAGCTGGGAGGTCTACTTCCTTCACAAACTGGGCGTTGGAAGAATAATAGTGATAGACAGAGACTTTGTGGACGAGAGCGACCTTCCGAGGACGATATACACTAGTGATGATGTAGGAAAGCCCAAAGTGGAGGTCCTGAAGGAGCGCTTTGAGAACGTTATTGGCTACTTTGAGGACTTAAACCCGTCAACGGTGCACCTTCTGGACGAAGCTGACCTCATTATAGACGGAACGGACAACATTTACACGAGGCAGGTAATAAACGACTACGCGGTGAAGAGCAACAAACCGTGGATTTACGTCGGCATCTTGGCGACTTACGGCAACCTGATGCCCATAATTCCGGGAAAGACTGCCTGCTTCCGCTGTTTGATGCCGAAGCTGCCCTCAAGGCCCATGCCAACGTGCGCCGTCGCAGGGATTATGAGCTACGTTCCTCCCCTGGCTGCTTCACTGGCCGTTACTCTAGCGGCTAAGATTCTCCTGGGTAAGGAAGTGAAGAGTGAGCTGATTTTCTTCGACACCAAGACACTTGACTTTGAGAAGGTGGAGATCCCGAGGAGGGAGGACTGTGATGTCTGCGTTAGGCACAACTTCACGTTCCTGGAGAAGCAGATGAGGATAGAGCACATGTGTGACGGTTCGATTCAAATAACTCCCCCCGAAAGGATGAGTGTAGACCTCGATGAGCTCGCCAAGAGGCTCGATGCCCTCGGCATTGAGTACATCAAGACGTCGCAGTTCATCCAGTTCGAGGACGACTACGCCGAGATTCTGATATTCAAGGGCGGGCGGATGGTAGTTAGGGGAGCAGAGGATGAAAAAGAGGCCAAAAACTTCTTTGCGCGCTATTTGGGTGGTTGAGATGATACTGGTACGCTATGGTGAGATAGCAGTAAAGAGGGGCAAAAGGAGGGAGTTTGAGAGGAGGCTCGTAGAGAACATCCTCGCTGCCTTAGAGAGGAAAGGGATTAAAGCAAAGGCGAGGCTGATCAGAGGACGAATCCTCATTGATGCCCCAGATGAAGCGGCTGAGATTATTGCAAAAGTCCCGGGCGTTGTTTCGGTTTCGCCTGCGAGGGAGATGAACTATGAGGAAGTGCCAGACTATCTGAGAGAAGCCCTGAAAGGTCTGAATCCGAAAAGCTTTAAGGTGGAAACTCAGCGGCTGGATAAGGCGTTCCTCAAGACCTCTGTTGAGGTTAACAGGGAAATAGGAGCGTTCATTGTGAAAGAATTTGGCTGGAAAGTAGATCTGGAAAACCCCGAGCTCACGATAGGAATTGAGATTATAAAGGGGAAGGCCTACGTTTTCTTTGAGAAGATTAAAGGCGTCGGCGGGCTTCCAGTTGGCACGCAGGGGAAGGTCGTGGTTCTGCTCAGCGGTGGCATAGATTCACCCGTTGCCGCATTCCTCATGATGAAGCGGGGAGCAGAAATAATGGCGGTCCACTTTGACCAGGGAAAGCACGCAAAGGAGGTTGTTGAGAAAACCGTTGAGATACTCAATGATTACTCCCCAAAAGACATTGAGCTCATTGTGGAGAACCACTTTGAAGTTCTGAGACCATACGTGGCCGTCCTCAGCAGGATAAACATGCGGGAATGGACATGCGTCCTGTGCAAGGTCGCCATGCTGAGGAGAGCCGCGGAGATAGCGAGGGAAGAAGGTGCACTGGGTATTGTTACGGGGGATTCCCTTGGCCAGGTGGCTTCGCAGACACTGGCGAACCTATATTTCGAGACCATGAGCGTCCGTTTCCCCGTGCACAGACCCCTGCTGGGCATGGACAAGGAAGAGATAGTTAAGATTGCGAGGGAAATTGGCACATATCAAGCCTTTTTAGAGTACCCATACTGTGATTGTCCGTTCAGACCCGAGAGAGTTGTGACCCAGGGGAAGTATGAGGAATTCTTGAAAATCTTGGATATTTTGGAAAAAGAGGGAATAATTTAAAGTTTTTCAAAAATCTAAGGCGAAAACTTTTAGAGTAACAACGCGTAACTATAGTAAGGTGATGCCCATGCTGAGCGAAAGGATGTTGGAAGCTCTAAATGAGCAGCTTAACAGGGAGCTTTATTCTGCATACCTGTACTTTGCAATGGCGGCCTATTTTGAGGACCTTAACTTGGAAGGGTTTGCCAACTGGATGAAAGCGCAAGCTGAGGAGGAACTTGGGCACGCACTCAGATTTTACAACTACATCTACGACAGGAACGGAAGGGTCGAGCTGAAAGCAATAGAGCAGCCACCAAAGGAGTGGGAATCCCCACTGGCAGCATTTGAGGCAGCATACGAGCACGAACAGTTCATAAGCAAGTGCATAAACGAGCTCGCTGCTCTGGCCGAGGAGGAGAAGGACTACTCAACGAGGGCATTTTTGGAGTGGTTCATAAACGAGCAGGTTGAAGAAGAGGCAAGTGTCAAAAAGATTGTTGATAAGCTCAAGTTTGCAAAGGACAGCCCGCAGGTTCTTTTCATGCTCGACCAGGAGCTCGGTCAAAGAGCTCCGCAGCTTCCAAACCTCCTTCTTCAGGGGGGCTGAATTTTTCTCTTTTTTGTCAATATTTAGATTGCATGGGCTGTGCGTGAACTAAATCACAGTATCAAATTTTGACGGATTGAAAGCTGACCCAAATAAATGCTACCAGGATGTGAGGCCCAAGTTGATTACACAAATTTGTGAAGAAAGGTTTTAAAGGCGAACTTTTTTACCCAATACTGGGTATATAAAGGACGGTGATGGACATGCTGAAGGTGGAAGATTTACACGTCAAAGTTATGGATAAGGAAATACTCAAGGGAATCACGCTTGATATTGGAAAAGGCAAACTCCACGTCGTCATGGGTCCCAACGGAAGCGGAAAATCAACTCTGGCCTTGACCATAGCCGGTCATCCAAGGTACAGGGTAGTGAAGGGCAGAATAACCTTTGACGGTGAGGATATAACGGAGATGAAGCCAGAGGAGAGGGCCAAGAAGGGAATATTCCTCAGCTTCCAGCATCCAGTGGAAGTCGAGGGTGTTAAGGTCATCCAGTTCCTTCAGAGGATGCTGAAGAACCTGAGGGGAATAGACGAAGTTGAGGCTTACGACATGATCTTCAAAGCCGTTGAAGAGCTCGGCTTCGACAGCTCGATGCTCTCAAGAGGGCTCAACGTCGGCTTTTCAGGTGGAGAGAGGAAGAAGCTTGAGATGCTTCAAGCCTACCTTATCAGGCCGAAGCTCCTGATTCTGGATGAGCCGGACAGTGGGGTTGATGTTGACTCACTCAAAGTCATGGCCGGGATAATTGATAGGCTGCACAGCGAGGGCACCTCAATACTCCTAATCACCCACTACGGCAGAATATTGGAGTACCTCAACGCCCAGAAGGTTCACGTCCTCAAGGAGGGCAGGCTGGTTGCCTCCGGCGGAGTCGAGCTCGTGAAGATAATCGAGGAGAAGGGCTTCGCGGCGGTGGAGGACTATGGAGCAGTCTAAACTCGCCGAAATACTCAAAGCTGGCTCCCTTGAGGAGATACTCGGCACGGCAGTGCCATATCCTAAAGAGATAGAGCTCAAGGGCGAGCTGACGAAGGACATGATAGAGGAGCTCTCGAGGATAAAGAACGAGCCGGAGTGGATGCTCAGGCACAGGCTCAAGGCTTTAGAGCTCTTCCATAAGCTACCCATGCCCAAATGGGTCGTCGGCATTGAGGAGCTTGACTTGGAAAGCCTTACCCTTTACTCGAAGCCCGAGATAGGCAATGAGATCAAGGACTGGGAGGACCTGCCCGAGAACATCAGGAGGACCTTTGAGAGGCTCAACATTCCCGAAATAGAGAAGAGGTTCCTCTCCGGCTTAACCGCCGTGTTTGACAGCGAGAGCGTCTATTCGAAGCTCAAGGGCGAGTTCGAGAAGATGGGCATAATCATGATGCCGATGGAGGAGGCGGTGCAGAAGTATCCGGACCTCTTGAAGAGGTACTTTGGCAGGATCTTCCCTGCTGGAGAGCACAAGTTCTCCGCTCTGCACCATGCCCTCTGGAGCGGGGGAGTTTTCGTCTACGTGCCCAAGGGCGTGAGAATCCCCTTCCCAGTCGAGGCCTTCTTCGTCATAGGTTCGGCTTTGGAGGGACAGTTCGAGCACACTCTCCTGGTTGCCGACGAGGGAAGTTACATACACTTCATCGAAGGCTGCTCAGCTCCGATGTACAAGGGTTTCTCCTTCCACGACGGTATGGTCGAGATTTACGCCCACAGAGGAGCGACCATCAAGTTCACCACGATACAGAACTGGAGCCGTAATGTGATAAACTTCAACAACAAGCGCGCCATCATAGAGGAGAACGCCTACGTCGAGTGGATAGAGGGCAGCATAGGGAGCAGGATAACCTACACCTACCCCTCGAGCGTCCTGAAGGGCGAGGGCGCGAGGACTGCCCAATACGTCGTCTCCCTCAGCAACGGGCCCTTCATGAAGGATACCGGTGCGAAGACCTGGCACCTTGCCCCGAACACCAGCTCCAAGATAGTCTCGAAGAGCATAAGCGCCAACGGCGGAATAAGCATCTACCGCGGTCTGGTGAGGATCATTAAGGGCGCCAGGAACTCGACCGCTACGGTTTCCTGTGATTCACTCATCCTCGACAAGAAGAGCAAGGCCTACACCTATCCGCACAACCAGAACGACGAGCCGACTGCGAGCATAATCCACGAAGCCACCACCGGAAAGCTCGGCGAGGACAAGCTCTTCTACATGAACTCGCGCGGAATAGGTGAGGAGGAAGCGAAGAGCCTCATAGTGCTCGGCTTCATTAGCGAAATCCTCGAGGGGCTGCCTTTCGAGTACGTCGAGGTGCTCAAGAAGGTCATAGAGCTGGAGTTCAGCGAGGTAGGAGGTGTTGGCTGATGCGCTCTATCGAGCTCTCTGACAAGCCCTTTGATAAGCGCCTTGAAAAGCTGAAAAAGCTTGAGTACCAGAAGTACGGCGACAGTCCAACGATAAAGAGCTATACAAAGTGGAAGCTCTTTGAGGAGAACTCACCACTTAAGCTTCCGACGGAGGCAAAGGCCGGAGAAGTAAAGATTAAGGCGCACGTCCTCCTCTCTGGGAGTGAAGCGAGCTTTAACCTTCCAGCCGGCGTTGAGCTAACTGAGGGAACCCTCGGCCTCTCAAGTCCAGAGGAGTCAAGAATCCTCGGCTTCCACTTCTACGCGCTGAAGAAGTCCTACAGGCTGAGGATAACCGAAGACCTTCTCGAGCCGCTCGTGATAGTATCGCACCTATCGGAGAAGGCCTTCATCAGCCACCACATCAGCATAGAGGCCGAGGGTGTGAAGGTGCCGATAATCATCTACGATTTGAGCGAAGAAGGAACAAAATCCCTAGTGGTCGAGCTTAAAGCGAGAAACGCCGACTTCGAAATCCTCACCGTCGGAAGGCACTCTTCGCTGTCCCACTACCTCCTGAGGGCATCACTCGGCGAAAAAGCTAGAGTTAACGCGTTCACCCTCATTAAAGGTGGCCTCATGAGCCACCACCGTGAAGACTACTCGCTTGAAGGTAGAGAGAGCGAGCTCATCCTGAGGGGAATGCCTCTGGGCATAAGCTCGGCCGTTGACTACCTCACTAACATCCTCCAGTACGGCGAAAAGAGCAGAAGCGAGACAAAAGTGCACGGCTTCTCTTATCAAAAAGGTTGGGCAGTACATAGGGGTGTTGCGAAGGTCTTCGAGAGTGCAAGGGACTCTTCAAGTAGGGTAATCTCGCACATGACGATAATGGATGAAGGATCTCTTGGCGTGAGCGTGCCAATGCTCGAGGTCGATACATCAGAAATCGAAGAGGCTTCCCACTCAGCAGCAGTCCATCAGTTCGACGAGGATGCCCTCTTCTACCTCCGTTCGCGCGGGCTTGAGAGGGAGGAGGCGTTGAACCTCTTCATCCACGGCATCGGCGAGGCCTTGAGCGGCCACCTGGAGCGCCTCAGGGGCAAGGCCAGGAGCAACATAGCGGAGCTCATCGAGGGTCTGCTCTGACTTTTTCTTCTCTTGTTCCGTGTTCACATGGGACACGCTTATAGCAGGTGACAGCAAATATATCCCGGGGTTTTGAGAGTGAAGACGCTTAAGTACTCCGGAATCGCCGGCGCCCTAACCTACTGGCTATTCGTGGCGTGAGCATAAGCAGGAATCCGTGGTTTTCCTTCTTCCACAACGCCCTCAGCGACTTGGGCGACCCATCTAAGGCGGTCTCTCCGTGGATATACAACTACGACCTCATAGTTCCCCGCTCCTTTTCTCTGGGTTTTCTCTTACTTCGTCCCTTATCGGCTTCAGGGCCTTCGCGTACTTTTCGAGAGTCCCGAAGAGCCTTCCAACCCTCTCCTCATACTTCTCGTCCTTTAGCTCTTCGCCCTCGAATATGTCGTCCACGTTGTAGAACAGAACCTGCGCAACCGGGAGCATGCGGTAGTTAAGCGACACGGTTCTCAGCTCCATCAGCAGCCTAACGCCGCCGGTAACGCTTGAGACGGTACATATTCCAACTGGTAAAGCCTCGTACTCGTCGTAAATCGTATCCAGGAGTATCTTAAGCTCTCCGGGATAGCTCCCGTTGTACTCGGGTGCGACTATGATGAGCGCATCCGCTTCGAGAATCTTCTCCCGATATTTTTCCATCTCCGGTGTGATCTTCCAGCGGTGGGTGTAGGCGAGGAGGTAATCGCGGACGTCTATCAGCTCGGCGTCCCAGCTGAATTCTTGAGCCTTCTTCACGAGGTACCTCGCAACTTTCTCGCTTTTCCTACCTTCCCTTGCCGTTCCGAGAACTACCTTAACCTTCATCTTATCACCGAAAGAAGTTCGCTTTTGAGATATTTAAATTTGCCCTTCAAAATGCAATACTTTCGATTTTGGAACTTTTCACTTTGTTAGGCAAACCTATATAAGTTAGGTTTCCCAACATAGTGCCGAGGTGTTTGAAAGATGGTGAAAGTTGGAGAAATCGTCCCGGACTTTGAGGCAGATGCCTACCTTCCGGAGAAGGACGCAATAGAGAAGGTTAAGCTTTCGGACTACAGGGGCAAGTGGGTTGTCTTGGCCTTCTATCCAGCGGACTTTACCTTCGTCTGCCCGACGGAGCTCGAGGAGCTTGCCGAATACTACGAGGAGTTCAAGAAGGAAGGCGCCGAGATCCTGAGCGTTTCAACGGACACAGCTTACGTCCACAAGGCCTGGCACGACACTTCCCCCGCGATCAGGAAGATAAAGTACCCGATGCTCGCCGACCCAGCCGGAAAGATATGCCGCTTGTTTGGCACCTATATCGAGGACGAGGGCGTCTCCTGGAGGGCGACCTTTATCATAGACCCTGACGGAAAAGTCGTCCACATGGAGATGCACGATTTGAGCATAGGCAGGAGCGCGAAGGAGATACTTAGGAGACTCAGGGCCTCTAAGTATGTGAGGGAGCACCCCGGACAGGTGTGCCCGGCCAGCTGGGAGCCCGGCAAGGAGACCCTTGAGATCAGCCTCGATTTAGTTGGAAAGATTTAACTCTCTTTTCCATTTTGTAAATTTTGAGCCGTTTCTTTCTCACATTAGGCAGGTGACAGACATGGGCATGCTCATATCCGGGCAATTATTGCGAATTGTCTGAAACTCAGGTTCGATATCCAAACCACTGGGTTTTGCTGTTGAAGTATCTCCCTCCTGAACGCGGGCGTTTTCACCCCTACGTCCAAAACTTCAATTTGGCAAAGATAAAGTTCATAAGTTATCCGAGAGATTTTAGACTGGCCTAAAAATTTCGGGGGTGGAGTAATGAACGCTGGCGCTTTCCTCATAACCTTCAGAGAGGCCCTTGAGGCCGCTATAATAGTCGCAATAATAGTTGCCTATTTAAGGAGAACCAACCGGACTGAACAGATAAAAAACGTCTGGATCGGCGTGGGACTTTCCCTGCTGGCCAGTATTCTCTTCGGAGCCGCGATACTGGGGCTCTATGGGGGCCTAGAAGAGAAGGAGCTCTTTGAGGGCCTGGCTTCCTACCTGGCTGTGATAGTCATCACGAGCATGATATACTGGATGGCTACCAAAGGTAAAAACATCAGGGCGGAGATAGAGAGCAGGATCAGCAACACAATAGGTCCCCTTGCATTAATCGGCTTTACGTTCATAGTTGTCTTCAGGGAGGGACTTGAGACTGTCCTGTTCCTCACGCCCTTCGCGACTCAGGACTTCGGCGGAACGCTCCTCGGGTTGATAGCTGGCTTAATCGGTGCTTTGGTCCTGGCGTATCTCATATACGGCCTTGGAATGAGGATAAACCTGAGAACGTTTTTCTATTACAGCTCAATACTCCTCGTTTTTGTAGCGGCTGGTTTGGCTGGTTATGGAACCCACGAGCTCATAGAGTGGGCTGAGGAGGAAGGAATGGATTTGGGATTCATAGGTGAAACCGCCTACGACCTCGGAATTCCGAGTGAAAGTTTGTGGCATCACAAGGGCGCGGTGGGCTCTGTACTCGCCGTACTTTTCGGATATTCCGTAACTATGGAGTGGGGAAGGATAATAGTGCAGTTCGGTTACCTCATCCTCGCCCTGTACCTCGTGCTCAGGGTGTATGGGAGGGAACCGGCACTGAGCCCAAAGGAGAACAAGCTCAAAAGCACAGTTTAATCTTTTTCCCATTTTTGTCCAACAACGTATAAAAAGGATGAATCTAAGTTCAAGTTGGGTGAAGAAAATGGATGCACGGAATTTCAAAAGGATTGCTCTGGTAGGAGCGAGCCCGAATCCGGTCAAGTACGGTAATATAATTCTAAGAGATTTAACGAGGAAGGGCTTTGAGATTCTACCGGTTAACCCAAATTACGATGAGATTGAAGGGCTAAAGTGCTACAGAAGCGTTAGGGAGCTCCCGAAAGACGTGGATGTGATAGTCTTTGTTGTCCCTCCCAAGGTTGGTATCCAAGTAGCAAAGGAAGCCGTTGAAGCTGGCTTCAAAAAGCTGTGGTTCCAGCCAGGTGCTGAAAGCGAAGAGATTAGGGAATTTTTGGAGAGTAAAGGTGTTGAGTACAGCTTCCACAAGTGCATAATGGTGGAGACGTAGGTGATGCCGATGAAGTTCTACTACGTCCGAAGATTTGAGAGAGATTTAGACGAACTCTGGGAAGAGCTCAAAAGGAAAATAGAGGAAGAAGGGCTCCTTATAGTGGGAGAGAGGATTCCGGTGAGCATAGTGGAGAGAGATGATGGCATCGTTGCGGACTACCACGTGCTCTTCATATGCGATAGAGAAGTTGTGGCGGAGCTCGTTAAGCTCGACCCCAACATCGGCGCTTTAATGCCGTGCACAGCGTTTGGCTACGTCAGGGAGGATGGTGTTTACGTCGGCGTTGGACTGCCGAGTGTCGCCTGGAGAATAGCGGGCGAGGAAGTAGTGGAGCTCATGAAGCCCATGGAGGAGAAGCTCAAGAGGATAATTGACTCCCTTTGATTTTTCAATTTTTGAAACCTTTGCTATGTTTTCTTCTCATTTTGGGAAAGATAAGGGCAATAAGCTTTCATGCTTAGTCTATATCGGTGATTGAAATGGCAAAGGTTGTTTTGAAGATTAACAACATGAGCTGCCAGCACTGTGTAATGACAATTAAGAGGGCTTTGGAAAAAATTGGCGCCAAAGCAGAGGTCAGCCTCGAGAACAAGACCGCGGTCGTTGAGTACGACGAGTCAAAGCTCAAGATCGAGGACCTAATCAGCGCGGTTGCGAAGTTTGGATACGAAGCGGAGGTGGCTTGAAATGCCCATAGACCCAGTCTGTGGAATGGAAGTTAGTGAAGAAACCGAGTTCAAAGTGGAGTACGGTGGAAAGACTTACTACTTCTGCTCTCCACACTGCAAAGCTCAATTTGAAGCAAATCCCGAAAAATACGTCAAGGAAGAGGGAATGAAGCACGAGCACGGCATGCATTCTCATGGTCATAAACATGGCAGAGGACACGGCTGTTGCTGCCATTGATCTTCTTTACTTTTCCTTTGTAGGGATACTGCTGATGAAGGGGCATGCATTTTAATGTTATCAATTGGCGGTAATGCTCTTTCTTTCTGCCGACTCTGGTTTGGCGTGGAGTTCTTCACTGATTAGCGTGACACTTTAGCTGAAAGAGTGCAATTTTGTATTACCTTCCTCTTTTTCGTGTGAACTAAACTTATAAGGACTTTATTTTAGAGTTACTACCATGACTCACCATTATGGCTATGTAAGCGCTCTCCTAGCAGCACTGCTCTTTGGAATAAGCTCAACGCTGAACAAAATCGCCCTTAGAGATGTCCATCCAATGATTGTAGCAGGGAGCATTTATCTAACGGCTGGAATAGTTCTAATGCTTCTCCGCTTCACACCACTTAAGGATAAAATCCTTGAAAGACTTCAATTTAAAGTTAAAACCCAAGAATACTTCTCAAGGCGAGACCTCCTGCTATTAGCTTTTATAGTGCTCTTTGGCTCTTTTTTGGCACCGCTATCCTTTATGTTTGGGCTTGATAAAACAACAGCGGTCAATGCATCCCTTCTACTCAATACTGAAACATTGTTCACAGTTTTAATCGCTCTCTTAATCTTTAAAGAGAAAGCCTCACGAGAAAGTATTTTTGGAATCCTCTTAATCCTGATTGGAGCCGCTGTGATCTCGACGGAAAACTTTAGGGAGATAGAGCTGAGCAAAGGCATCCTTGGGAACATTTTAATAATCTTGGCAGGTCTTTCATGGGCGATAGACAATAATTTGAGCAAGTTGCTAAGCGTTAAGAGGGATCTGCTCTTGGTAACTTCACTAAAAGGACTGTTTGGAGGGAGTGCACTATTAATTTTGGCTTCTCTAATTGGAATTCCTCCCTACATTCCGCTTCAAAGCCTTCCGTACATACTAACGGTCGGTGCTTTCAGCATAGGCTTCTCCATCGTGCTGTTTCTATTTGCTCTAAGAGAAATTGGAGCCATGAAAACAGGAGCAATTTTTTCAACTTCCTCATTAATTGGCGCATTTTTTGCTTTTTTAGTCCTTGAAGAGAGCTTCACAACAATTAAAGCGTTCTTTGGCATTTTGATGTTTTTTGGAGTGTATTTGCTCTCTTTGGAGTGACTCTACTCACTTCTGTTCAGAAACCTTTATAATAATATTTGCACAGTTGCTCAAATGTAGAGGTGATGGAGAATGGCGGAAGTGTGTAAGGTGTATGAAGAGCACTTGGACAAAATCATCGAAGCCAAGAAAAAGCTGCCTGATGATGAAACAATACTTGAGGTTTCCGACTTCTTTGACGCTTTAGGCAACCCTACAAGGCTTAAGATACTTTTCGCACTGCTGGAGGATGAACTCTGCACGTGCGATTTATCGAACATTACCGGCCTGTCAGTTTCAGCTATATCCCACCAGCTCAGGATTCTGAAGGATAGAAAAATCGTCACATACAGGAAGGACGGAAAGAACGTCTTCTATCGCCTGGATGACGAGCACATAAGGGAGATTTTGAAGGTTGCGCTTAAGCACATGGAGGAGTGAGCATGCCAAAGAAGCTCAAATTAGAAGGCCTTGACTGTGCCAGCTGTGCCTATGAAATTGAGGAAGCGCTGAAAAAGGAAGGCTTTGAGTTCGCCTTAGTCAACTTCACGACGAGCGAGCTGGTTATTGAAGGGGACGTGGAGAGGGCCAAAGAGATAGTGAAAAAGGTCGAGCCGGGTGTTAAGATAATTGAGGAAGAGGAACATCACCACGACAATGACCATGGACACCACCACGATCACGACGAAGACCCACGGAAGACGCTCTACTTCATCATACCTTCGCTCGTGCTCTTCACGGTGGGAATTATCCTGAGGTACTACTACAACTACGACAATGCCTTCGTGTTTGGAATATTCGTTGCAAGCTATCTCTTAGTGGGCTGGAAGGTGCTGAGGAACGCTTTCATCAACTCGGTGCATGGAAACGTCTTTGATGAGAACTCCCTCATAGCTATAGCCACATTAGGGGCATTTGCAATTCGGGAATATCCAGAAGCTGTGGGGGTTATGCTGTTCTACATCGTTGGCGAGTTCTTCCAAGACATAGCTGTCAACAGGTCGAGGCGCTCAATTAAAGCATTGCTATCATTAAAAGCCGAATATGCAAACCTGAAAGTCGGTGATAAGATAGTTAGAGTCAAACCGGAGGAGCTCAAGGTAGGGGACATTATAATTGTCAAGCCCGGTGAGAGGGTTCCAGTTGATGGTGTTGTTATTGGGGGAAGCTCGAGCGTCGATACTTCAGCTTTGACCGGTGAAAGCGTGCCAAGGACCATTAAGGAAGGAGATGAGATTCTCTCTGGAATGGTGAACTTAAGCGGTCTTTTGACGGTCAAAGTTACGAAAGAGCTTAGAGAATCAACTATTTCGAGGATTCTGGAGCTTGTGGAAAATGCAAGTGCAAGGAAGGCCAAAACGGAGAAGTTCATCACAAAGTTTGCTCACTACTACACCCCAGCAGTTGTGGGATTAGCTGCACTCGTTGCTTTAATTCCTCCATTAGCTTTTGGAGAGCCCTTCTCCAAGTGGCTCTACAGGGCTTTGGTGCTCTTGGTAATCTCATGCCCTTGCGCTTTAGTGCTTTCAATACCGCTCGGCTACTTCGGAGGGATTGGAAGAGCAGCGAGGGAGGGCATACTCGTCAAGGGCTCGAACTTCCTCGATGCCCTCAGCAAAGCCACAATCGTAGCTTTTGACAAGACGGGTACACTGACGAAAGGCGTTTTTAAGGTCACGAGGATAGAGACGAGAAACGGCTTCAGCGAGGAAGAAATCGTTAAGTTCGCCGCTTTGGCAGAGGCACACTCAAACCACCCGATTGCAAAGGCGATAAAAGAGGCTTATGGAAAAGAAATCAACGAAGCGCAAATAAAAGAACACGAGGAAATAGCGGGACACGGTGTTAGGGCAAAAATAGACGGCGTTGAGGTGATGGTGGGCAACGACAGGTTGCTGCACCGCTTTGATGTTGAGCACGATACATGCCACGTAAAAGGGACCGTCGCTCATGTGGTCGTTAACGGAAAGTACGCAGGATACCTGGTTATATCTGACGAGATAAAGGAAGATGCTCCGAAGGCTATTAGAGAATTAAAGCGCCTGGGCGTTAGGAAAGTTATAATGGTGACGGGAGATAACAGAGACGTTGCAGAGGAAATAGCAAGGCAGATCGGCGTGGATGAGTTCTATGCTGAACTTCTGCCCGAGGACAAGGTTAAGGTCATTGAGGAGCTTGAGAAAAAGAAAGCTCCGAATGAGAAGATAGTCTTCGTTGGAGACGGCATAAACGACGCTCCAGTGCTGGCGAGAGCTGATGTAGGAGTTGCAATGGGGGCTCTGGGAAGCGATGCGGCAATAGAGACGGCAGACGTCGTTATAATGGACGACAAGCCATCAAAGCTGCCGAATGGCGTCAGGATAGCAAGGAAGACCCAGAGGATAGTTTGGGAGAACATAATCTTCGCCCTTGGGGTTAAGCTGGCCTTCATAAGCCTCGGAATCCTTGGAGAGGCTACAATGTGGGAGGCTGTCTTTGCGGATGTTGGCGTTGCCCTGATAGCGGTCTTCAACGCGATGAGGATTTTGAGGTGATGTGGATGCTCTATGCGCTTGGCGTTATTTTCTTCCTCCTGCTGTCTCTCTACTCATGGTTTGGGATAAAGAGGGCCTATGAAAAGGGAAAAACCTTGCCTCTCCGCGTTTCGGTGGCGATATGGATAGGAGATACCCTCCACTCTATTCTGGTGCTCTGGGCCTCGTTGGGAGGGCTCTGGCTGATGCCCATTAACGCAACTGCTGCCTTAATCGGTGGCTCTGTGCTCGTTGCTGTGGGGCTTGTCATAATGCTTCTCGGCATGCTGGAGTTCCGCTCATTCAAGAGGATGTCCGGTTTGGATTCCTCAAAACTCATAACTACAGGCATATATCGCTACAGCAGGAACCCTCAGTATACAGGATGGTTCTTAGCTCTCATTGGAATATCCATTATGGGACGCTCGCTCCTCGCGCTCCTGCTTACGGTGGCACTCCTTATGGGGATTCACTTGTATAACGTTAAGCTTGAAGAACCCTACTTGGAGCGCATATTCGGCGAGGAGTACTTGAGATACAAAGAGAGCACTCCGAGGTATTTTGGAATGCCCAAAAGAAGGAATAAATGAACATAAAGCTTGAGACAAGCTATAAATAATTTAAGATACGAACTACAAAAGGCGAACAGAATGAATTCAAAAAACCGCAAGGTATTACGGGTATATAGAACCAAGGCTCAGGCAAAAAAGGCTTATGATAAGATCAGCCGATTTTACGATTGTTTTGCATTCTTGGAGAAAAAATATAGGGACAGGGCATTGGAGCTGTTGGACATTAAAAAAGGAGAAACTGTTTTGGAGATTGGCTTTGGAACAGGGCACTGCTTGAAGAAAATGGCTGAGTTAGTGGGAGATGAGGGGAAGGTTTACGGTATTGACATCTCTTCTGGGATGCTGGAAATTAGTAAACGGAGACTTGAAAAAGCTGGGCTTTTGGATAGGGTCGAGCTGTACTGCGGAGACGCCTCAAAATTGCCCTATGAAGATAACAAGTTTGACGCTGTTTTCATGAGCTTCACCCTTGAACTTTTTGACACACCGGAGATTCCGAAAGTTCTTAATGAGATTAGGAGAGTCTTAAAACCCGATGGAAGGCTTGGAGTTGTCAGCATGTCAAAAGAAGGTGGGAATGTTTTGCTGAGGCTTTATGAGTGGCTTCACGAAAAATTTCCCCAATATATTGACTGCAGACCAATTTATGTTGAGCAATCAATAAGAGAGGCCGGATTTGAGATAAAGTACAAAGGGAGAGTGTGGTTATTTGGGCTGCCGGGAGAGATCGTTATTGCGGTAAAACCATCTAAACCGTAAAGGAGTAAACAAATGAATGATACAAATACAACAATGTTATATACTCTTTGAGCCAACAAGAGCACGGAGGGGGTAAAAATGCCAAAAGAGAACTTCTTTCCGGATATAATTACAAATTTACCAAAAGCTGATATTCTTATCGATGGGCTGCATGCATACCTTTTTCAAGGAGAAAACCAGCAAATCGTTTTTATGAGTTTTGAAAAGGATGTGGAAATTCCTGAACATTCTCACGAAGCACAGTGGGGAGTTGTGCTAGATGGGGAAATCGAATTAACCATAGACGGCAAGACATACATTTTCAAAAAAGGCGACACATATTTTATTCCCAAAGGCGTCAAGCACAGTGCGAAGATTAAGAAAGGTTACAAGGATATAACATTGTTCAACCAAAAGGATAGATACAAGGCAAAGGAGACTACACAACCAAGGGCGCCATGTGGGAAGATAGTAAAAAAGCAGGATGCTAAAAAGAGGGAGTTTAAGGGAGTTTCGTTCGATGTGTTGGCTGTTGGTGAAAAATCGATGATTACAAAGATGCACTATAAGGCTGGCGACCACGTGCCATTTCACAGCCACCCTAATGAGCAAAGTGGATATGTTGTTTCTGGAAAGATTCGATTGAGATTTGGTGAATATGATGAAATTCTCGAAGCTGGGGACAGTTATTCAATACCTGCGGGCATGGAGCATAGCGTTGACGCACTGGAAGACTCGATAGTAATAGATTTCTTTGTCCCTCCTAGAGAGGACTATCTATGAAGTAACTGCTGTTTTTATTATTCCAGCGTCTTTATTTTTTCTCTGGCTTGACTGTTACTTTTTGGGATTTTATGGAGACTAGAGGGGACTATCACTTTAGTTTAATGAATGTCCTTGGACTGCTCCTCTTTTTATCAGGTGTTCTCATGCGTAGAGTTGCTAAAGAACTCTTGCCATGCTCCTCTACTCTCTTGCTACCCCCATATTTTCTCAAGTCTATGTGGTTTCATTATTTGTGAAATCTCTAAACCTTATTATGTAGTTATGAATGTTCACTTTGGAAACTTTCCTTTTCTTGACTTTCAATTTTGGCAATAATAATCTTAATTATTGCTTCAAAATAGAAAATAATATGAAAACCAAGTAAGGTGATTACGAAATGTACGTCTACAAGAAAGAGACCAATCTGAGCTTTGAAGAAGCTGTTGATAAAGTCAAAGAGGAATTAAAAAAGGACGGTTTTGGAATACTGAGCGAGATTAGGGTTGATGAGCTGTTTAAAGAGAAGCTTGGTTTGGACATGGAGGAGTATGTCATCTTAGGTGCGTGCAATCCAAAATTCTCAAGTCAGCTCATAAGAATCGACTATGACAGCGGGGCATTTTTACCATGCAACATTTTAGTCTACGTCAAAGGTGGAAAAACTTACGTAAGCTTGCTGTTGCCGACGAGGGCGATGGAAATTACCGGGAACGAAGAGCTGCTGAAAGTCGCTGGTCGGGTTGAAGAAATATTAAAGAGGGTCGTTGGTGGGGTTTAGATCCTCTCTCCTTCCATCGTTTGAACTTACGAATGTTCCATTTATGAGGAATTTATTATCCAATGATCCAACTAATGGTGACTTCATCATATGGAGGAATTTCATATTCTCCATTTTGCCGAAAATTTTATATGCTCCATAAATGCAGTAATATATGTAAAAGCAGAAAAGCACTGTAGAAGGGAGCGAGTGTCCAAAAAGATAAGTGGGGTGAAAATTCCGATGCCGCATCTCTTTATTATTAGCTATGGAAACGACGCTGAGAGAAAGCGTATCGAATATCTCCTTGAAAAGTGGTCGGAAAGGGCCAAGATTTCAAAGCTAAGGGGTATCACCTTCATAATTGATACGGAAAATGTTTCCGAATTTGCTGAAGAGCTTCTGTCAAAACTTGACCCCCCTTCGTCAGATAAAGTCGAAGTGTACCACGTTAAAAAAGAAGACCTAAAGTCAAAAGTAGCTCCTAACAAAGTAGAATTGGAGTATATAACGAACGAAAATCCTCAGATTGTGCGAAAGCTGCTTAGATACATCCTATCCAAATGCAATGCATATTACGTTTCTTCAGATGACTTCTCAATGAGTTACAGAGCATACACAAAAAAGGGAAGGGTTGAGATTAGGATAGAGATAGAGGAAAAAAGCCCGAATGAGACTCAGATAGTCATTTCGCTTATGGGGTATGGAGAAGTAGTTGAGTATATGGCCAAAAAGCTCCGGGAGGAGCTTTCATTACTGCTGTGAGGTGATTCTATGGTGATCTTTGAAGAAGGAGATATTTCATGCATTAAAAGTCTCTTAAGACCATCAGAGAGAGTTCTGAGGCAGGGGAGGGATATATTGGTAGAAGAGTTTAATACAAGACAAAGGCTTTGGAACGAGATAACGGAAGCTTATGAAAAGTACCTAAATGGACACTGTGGAGATTTTTTGGAGGATTTGGATAATGCATTCAGGGCAAAATTTGAAGCTTCTTTGGCAATACTGGCGTGGAGTTTTAAGAAGAACAACGAAGACTTCCCGCCAGCACAAAAACGCTTCTCAGACTACGAATTGATGATAATAGATGAAATTCTAAAGTACAACGTGTTTGAGATAACAACAAAAGAAGATTTCCTGACCAAGCTTTATAGAAGAGACCCTGAAGTTCTTCAACTGCTAAAGACTTACTACCTCGGAATTGATAAGTGGATTGAAAAACAGCTAGAAAATCCCGAAATAAAGCTGCCCCTTAGGTATTATCTCAAAAGGACCTGGGGAGGCTACAAAGAGAAAATCAAAGAGGCCATAAATGAGGCGAACAAGTACAGTTGGTTTAGAACACTACTCGAGGATTGGGAAAAGGAGAAGGCAGATGAAGTTGAGGCGGTAAAGTTCGTATACGAAGAAAAAGTGCAGAAGCTTAAAAAACGCATAAAGGAATTAATAGAATTTTTTGAAGATGAAAAAAGGCGGATAGCGGAAGAAATATCGAGGTCAAGCATAGAGGAGATACAAAGACTCGAACGGGAAAAACAAGAGCTTATAGAAAGATTTGAACGGGAGAAAGAAGCTCTGACTAAAAAACTCCTCGAGTTGAAAGATAAGGAACTCCAAGAGAGACTCAAACAAGAGCTCGAAAGAGCCAGGGAAAACATCATGAGAGAGGTAAAAACTCTAGAGGAGCAGATAAGAAGAAAGGGATTAGAACTGAAACAGAAAGAAATGGAGCTCAGGAAAAAAGAGATGGAGCTCTCAGCCAAAGATGCAGAGCTCAAAAAGAAAATTGAGGAGGTGCTTAGGGCATCTAAAAACATAGAGAAAGGTTCTCGCTTGGTTGTAAGGGAGGATGCAAAAATCCAGGAGCTCAATTTCTTAGGCAGAACAAAAAGCAAATTCAATGAACAAATAAGGATTTTGGGTAAAAAATATGTCGTAGAGCGCATGGAGGAGAAGAAGGGTGAAGACACCTCAAAATTTAGTGACAAGCTTGATGAAAGAAGCTTAAAGAATCTCCCCGAAAACAGGTACCTTGAAATATTATTAAAAGAGAAAAAGCTCCTCGGAAGGAAGGAAAAGATCTTGATAAATGCCCGTTATCTAACAAGGGTTGATAAGCTGGCCGAATATGGATTTGATACTGACCCGTTAGAACTCGCCGATGTAAATATGTACTTGGTAGACGCGAGGGATTCCTCAAAGGACAGGAGAACTATCCTTTTAATAGCTTCGCCTTTAGGGTTTGAAGAAAAGATCAGAAAGTACGTGAACTCAGACCAGTTCCACCAGAACTTCTATTCTGAGAATGTATCCTTAATCCTCCTTGATATGGAGAGCGGCGAGCTGATCTACAACCCCAACGACAAATACGCCAAAGAACTGCTCTCGCTGGTGCGTTTGGAGCTTGATGAGGAGCTTTATGCGCAAGTGAAGAAATGTGTGGAGGAGAAAATCGCCGGCAAGGATTACTTGCCGCTTAACGAATGTTTGGATTGTGGGGATGAGAACTACGTTAAACGGGCCTTTTATGAAATGGCCAAGGACGGCAAGTATCTTGTGAAGTATATTGACGGGTTTGGTTTAGTATTAATGAGGAAATGAGGTGTTGAACATGAAGATATTAGATAGGTTTAGGAAGAACCCAATCGAAAAGCTCTCCCTAAGGGAGCTTCAGGAAGAAGAAATTCGACTAAGAAACAGGTTGGAACGGACAAAGAAGGAAATAAACAGTATTGAAAAGAAAAAGAAGCAACTCTTCCAAGAAGGCATTGGAGCCGATGTGCTAAAGAAGAAGATGCTCGCACAGGAGATAAAAAGTCTTGATATGGAGCAGAAGCTTAAGCTAAGAGATTTTATGACAGCCCAGAGGCAGTACACTTTTGTCAAGAATCTAATAGTTGTCAAGAAGTACGAGAAGGAGCTCAGGAGAATCGGGATATGGGAAAAGCTCAGCAAAGTTGAGCCTGAACAGCTTGAGAATGTTCTCGTGAAGGTAAGCTTAGATGGGAAAGAGTTCGATGAAATGGTCAGCAGCTTGAACCGCGTTTTCGAAATGGAGATTGCTGAGTTTGAAGCAACGGAAGACCAGACGGAGAAGGAGCTAATGGAAGCATGGGCCAAGGTAGAAACAGGAGAAGCCGACGTAGATGAGGTAGCGACTAAAATAGCTTCAAAAGAACTTCCAAAAGACTTGGAGGAGGAGCTGTAAATGGGCCTTATCTCCAGATTTTTCGGTCGAAAGAATCCCCTTGATATTCCCATAGACAAGCTCAGGGAAAACCAGGTAAAGCTGGACATGCAGATTAAGAAGATTGAGGACGAAATCGCAGAGATGGATAGACAAATCGCACTGCTCTTTGAACAGGCCAAAAAAGCGAGGAGCAAGAGTGAAGAGCTGACGATAGCCACGAAGATCAAAACATTGAACAAGAGAAAGCAGAGCTTGCAGAACACGCACGCCCAGCTGAACAAGCAGGCCATGCTTGTCAGCAACCTTCTGATAATCAAGGAGAACGAGGCTCTTCTGAAGGGTACGCCCACGTGGGAGCTCCTCAGGAAAATGTCCCCAGAGGAGCTTGAGAAGCACCTCGTGAGCATGCAGCTTGATTCTCAAAACATAAATGAGAACCTCAACAAGATGCTCGGGTACACTGACCAAGCATTGGGAGCGGGGGTCGAGCTTGAGGAAGATGAGGAGCTGCAAGAGATATTGAGGACAATTCAAGCCGTTAAGGAAGGGGAGCTCGAACCTGAAATTGCAGCCGAGAGAGTCACGAAGGAGAAGGCCAGGGAGACAGAGGTGGAGTGACTTTCCATTTTGGTCAAAGTCTTGCCCTTTAAACTTTGCAGAACTAAAAAGTATTGCCCAAGGAAACTACAGAGTGGTACTAAAAAGAATTAACAGATGTGCGAAGTGGTGGGAATTAGAGGAAGTGGAGGGATAGGAGTTGCACATGGGTCACTGGTTCATGGACGATGACATAGTCGAAAGTCTGGTGAAGCTGTTCCTTGTAGTGCTGTTTGTATCGTTCATCTTTGGCAGGTCAAGCAGCTTCATAGTTCCTATAATAGTCTTAGCGTGGTTCGGGCACTTCATAAGGCACATGCTCAAAGACGCGTTCAAGTCAACGTATAAGTACAAACGCAGGTACCCGCCAAGACCAATTCCACCCCAGCCGCCACGGGCGCCGAGGGAGGACATGAAAGACATCCTCAGAAAGTCCCTCATAGTTGACATACCCAAAAAGCTCCATGCTGGCGAGGAGAGCTACATGACCGTTGGGTTCAGGAACGGAACCCTTGGAATGATAAACGTCGAGGTTGACCTTGAAAACCTCGGGAAGTACTTTGACATCAGCCCGACGAGGGTCTACTTCCAGAGCATCAGACCCGGCGAATACGTTTCTCGAACTGTTAAAATCGTTCCGAGAAAGATCGGAAAAGTCGATGCCAAGGTCATCGTCCGCTCTGGTCTCGTGAGTGCAAAGGTGAAAGTAACCACCAACGTGTTTGAAAGGCCTGAAAGGAAAGAAGCACCTGCGGAAGTCCCGACTCCTGCTCAGACTCCAGCCCATCACGGATCATCTTCCCTGCTGGAGGCACTCTTCTCCAGATACCGGAAGGTTGAGCCCATTGGAGAGGGAGGCTTTGCGAGAGTTTACAGGGCGGAGAAAATGGATGGGACCGTGGTCGCTATTAAGGTTCCCATCAGTCTGACAGAAGAAGGAGGAAAGGCATTTTTAAAGGAGGTCCGGAACTGGTCGCTCCTAACTCATCCAAACATCGTTGAGCTCTATGATTACAATATCTTCCCAGTTCCCTATTTGGAAATGGAGTACTGCGAGACGAGCTTAGCTAAAGTCGAGAAGCCCATGAGCATTGAAAAGGCTACAAAGATAATTTTCGATGTTTGTGAGGGGCTTAAATATGCCCACTCTAAGGGCATAGTGCATAGGGATCTAAAACCATCCAACATCCTTCTCAAAAATGGAAAAGCAAAGATCAGCGACTGGGGACTGAGCAAGCTACTGAAGGACAGCAAGACTACATTAGCGATTAGCTTCACTCCTCTCTATGCTGCTCCGGAACAGATAAGCGGAAAGTTCGGAACCACCGACGAAAGAACGGACGTTTGGCAGGTGGGGGCTGTTTTATACGAGCTGGTTACAGGAAGACCCCCATTTTTGGGAGAAGACTTCGTGGAGATTGCCTCGAAGATCACGTTAGAGGAAGTTATTCCCCCAAGCCAGATCAACCCCGATGCGGAGGCACTGGAGCCAATTATATTGAAGTGCCTCCAAAAGGAAAAAGACAAACGCTATCAGTCCATTGAAGAGCTCCAACAAGATTTGGCAAAGATTTTGGGCTTTAACTACAAGGAGAACCTTAACAAGAGCATCTCGGTTAGGGACTTCTCAAGAAGTGCATACTATGCGGGAGAGCTGTTCCTCCTTTATCTGAAGCTCGGTGATTTAGTTAACAGTATCAAATACGCAGAGGACTTGGCCTACTACGCTAAGGGGGACGTTAAAGAGGAACTCTCAAAGCTGAAAGAACAGCTCAAGCTCCGTTTGGAGAACAACTTGGACGTTCCACCCGAGCTTATTGAAAAGGCCGAGATCATCGTTCACAAAATAAAGCTTGGCTTTAAGGAGGCTTGAAAATGCCCGTGGATTTATCAGGCCCATTATTAAATGAATTTGAAAAAACGAAAAAGGGATTCGATAGGGCTCTCTCTCAAAATGACTTAGAAACCGCAAGAAAAAAAGCGTTGAAGTGTGCTTCCCTGTTGAGGGAGCTTGCAAGGCATGTGCCCTATAATAGTGAATTTTACCTCAAGAAGGCAAAAAAGTGGGAGAAAGTGGCCGAACAAATTGAGAAAGGAGAGTATGGTAAGAAAGCTGTGGTAAGCGCTGAAGGAAAAAGAACCCAGCAGGATGAAGATGAAGAGGATCAGTTTAAAGAGTACGCTATGAACCTAATAGCGAAGTCTAACGTCACTTGGCGCGACATCGGTGGTTTAGATGAAGTAAAAGTCCTGATGATGGAGACGATAGTGATCTCGGCCTTACAAAGGCCCAAAGCAATCCAGCCTTGGAAGGGTATCCTTCTCTTCGGTCCTCCTGGAACGGGCAAGACACTCTTAGCTTCAGCGGCGGCGGGAAGCTTAAACGCCACCTTCTTCAATGTTAAGGCATCTAACGTCCTGAGCAAATACTTCGGAGAGTCAAGCAAGATAATCACAGCCATTTATGAGGTTGCTCGCAAAAACGCTCCAAGCATAGTCTTCATTGATGAGATTGATGCTTTAACCACAAAACGCTCCAACGATACAAGTGAAGCCTCGAGAAGAATGCTTTCAACGCTTTTAACTGAATTGGAGGGTTTTTACGACAAGGGAAGTGATGTGCTCGTGCTGACGTTGGCTGCAACAAACACTCCGTGGGACTTGGATGAGGCCGTTCTCTCGCGTTTTCCAAAGAGGATTTATGTTCCATTACCAGATAAGAAGGCCACGAGGGAGATTATAAAGATCAATACTAAGGGTTTGGATATCTCTAAGCTCGATTTGGATGCAATTGCTGAAGAGAGCGTTAGACGACTGTACTCGGGAAGGGATATTAGGAACTTATGCCAAGAGGCAATATGGAACATGATTAGAGAAGAGAACAGAGACCTGTACAAACTGGCTAATTTGCCGTTCCATGAGCTCAGCAAAAGGTCTCTAAGGACGAGACCCTTGGAGATGAGGGATTTTGAGGAAGCGTTCAAGAAGATTAAGAGCCCTCTGACTCGGAGGGATATCGAGAGGTATGAGAAGTGGGCGGAGGAGTTCGGAGGATGAACGCCCAATTTGTTCGAAAGCTATTCAACGTCGTAAGCAGGGCGCGCGAAGGGGAGATGGTTACTACCGAGATTGATGGGAGAGCCTGCGGTATCTCCCACGTTGGAGGACGAGAGAACAATGAGGACAATATGCTCCTCCTCAAACTCCCCGATGCTTATCTCTTCGCGGTAGCCGACGGCCTCGGCGGTCATAACGCTGGCGAGGTTGCTTCAAAAATCGCTGTTGAAACCCTAAAAAAGGTCCTTAAGGATGGATACAAAGAGGGAATGAGCAAGGAAGAAGTTAAAGCCCTTCTTGAGAAAGCTTACAGACTTGCCCACGACCGCATAAATGAGAATGCCGTTGGAGAAAGGGAGGGGATGGGAACCACTCTCATCACGGCCTTCGTTAGGGGCGGAAAGGCCATCATAGCGAACACGGGCGACAGCAGAGCTTATTTGATTAGAAGTGGCAAGATAGTAGAGAGAACTAAAGACCACTCCATCGTGCAGGAACTACTTGATAATGGAACAATTACGGAGGAAGACGCCAAACATCACCCAATGAGGAACGTTATAACGAAGTCTCTTGGCATTGATTTTGGCGTTGATTTCTACGAATGGAAGCTTGAGAAAGGTGATGTTCTATTGTTAAGCTCAGATGGACTGCATGATTACATTGAGGAGGATAGAATTGCGGAGATCGCATCAAATGGCGATCCGAAAGATATCGCAGAAAGGTTGATTGGAGAGGCGCTCAAAGCTACGAAGGACAATGTGACTGTTGTAGTGTTTCGAGAGGGTGGTTTAGATGGTTAGGTTCTGGAAGTCTAAAGAGGAGAAAGAGATTGAGCGGAAGGTTAGGATGAGGAAAGCCAAGATGGCTCTCAAGCAGTATATAAACAATCTCGAGAATTTAAAACAGAAAATTTTCCTCCAGGGAAAAGAAGCGGCAAAGCTTGGGGATGAAGCTCTTCTTAAGAGAAGTGCTGTAAAGTACCTTGCCTTAGAACAGAGAATAAAGCAGGCAAAGCGTTTGCTCCTTTTGATGGAAGAGGCTGAGATCCAAAGGGAGCTTGTTAAAGTTTCAGCCACTTTCATCCAGTTCAGCAAGGATGTTGTTCGGAGCATAGCGGAAGGACCGGGTGCAGAGGATGTCGCGAAAATTCAGGTAGAGTTTGAGAAGGCGATGGGGAAGGTTGAGAACATTGAGGAAGCCCTTAACACCATGATAGACTTGACTAGTGAGAGTATTTTGACTGGAGACTTTGATGTTGAGACAATAGAAGCCGCAGAGGGTCTCATGATATCTTCGGCTGAAAGGGAACTCGAACCCGGAAAAAGATTGAAGGAAATAGAAAACATGATGAGAGAATAGGGGTCAGCTCAACTTTTCTCTTTATTTCTCGTGCACCTGTCCGGCTCGGATTTTCCATTTTGTATGAAAAATGGTTAAATATATTCTGTAAATTAGAAACTTAATGGTGGTGAGTTATATGGAAGATGAAAAAGAAATGCACAAAGAGCACACCCATAAAGAACACAAAGAAATGAGGATGCACCAACATAAGGAAAGCGAAAAGCATGAACATATGGAACATGGAGAGCATGAAATGCATAGACACGAGATGGAGGAAGAAAAGCATGGACATGCGGCTCATGAACCTGAGCACGGAGAACACAAGCATTCGCATGCAGATCACCATAGAATGATGATGGAGGACTTTAAGAAGAGATTTATAGTTTCTGCCATACTTACGATTCCGATACTGCTCCTATCTCCGCTGATTCAAAAGTTCCTTGGTTTTACATTCACGTTCACGGGCGATAGATACGTTCTCTTCGCGCTATCGACAGCGGTCTACTTCTACGGTGGAAAGCCGTTCCTAACAGGAATGAGAGATGAATTTAAGAAGAAAACCCCAGGAATGATGACGCTAATTGCTTTAGCAATCACGGTTGCCTTCTTCTACAGCGCCGCTGTAACCTTTGGATTACCCGGAAAGACCTTCTACTGGGAGCTTGCGACGCTTATTGACATCATGCTTTTGGGGCACTACATAGAGATGCGCTCTGTTCTCGGTGCTTCGAGGGCTTTAGAGGAGCTTATAAAGCTCATGCCAACTGATGCTCACCTAATAACTCCTGAGGGAATAAAAGACGTTCCAGTGAGCGAGCTCAAGAAGGGAGACGTGGTTTTAGTCAAGCCCGGCGAGAAGATACCCTCTGATGGCATCATAATTGAAGGCGAGACGAGCGTAAACGAAGCGATGCTCACTGGTGAGTCAAAGCCCGTCTATAAGAAACCAGGTGACATTGTTATTGGTGGCTCAATAAACTTAGAGGGCTCGATTAAAGTCAGGATCGAGAAGACTGGAAAAGAGACCTATTTGATGCAGGTGGTTGAGCTTGTGAAGCAGGCTCAAGAGACGAGGTCGAGAACTCAAGACTTAGCTAATAGAGCAGCGTTTTGGCTCACACTCATTGCAATAACCGCTGGAAGCGCAACTCTGGGAGCTTGGCTCTACTTAGGGAAGCCCTTTGTGTTCGCTCTCGAGAGAATGGTCACTGTGATGGTAATTACATGCCCCCACGCTTTGGGATTGGCTGTTCCTTTAGTGGTCTCAGTGTCAACGTCAATATCAGCGAGGAAGGGAATACTCATTAGGAATAGAGAAGCCTTTGAGAGGGCAAAGGATGTTCAGGTGGTTGTCTTTGACAAGACGGGAACACTAACGGAAGGAAAGTTTGAGGTAACGGACATAATTCCATTGGACGAGCTTAGCGAGGAGGAAATCTTGAGGTATGCGGCAGCACTGGAGAGCCACTCATCACACCCAATAGCGCAGGGGATAGTAGAAAAAGCAAAAGAAAAGGAGATTGAACTTTACGATGTTAAGGACTTCAAAGCAATCCCCGGAAAAGGTGCTCAAGGCGTTATCAATGGCAGAGAAGTGCTCGTTGTAAGCCCCGGGTTCTTGAAGGAGAAGGGTCTCTGGAGGGAGGATGAGCGCGTTAAGGAGGTCTTGGAGCAGGGCAAGACGGTGGTGTTCTTAGTCATCGGTGGAAAGCTGGTCGGTGCTTTAGCTTTAGCCGATAAGATAAGGCCAGAGTCGAGGGAAGCGATAAAGAAGCTCCACGAGATGGGAATTAAAGCTTACATGCTCACAGGAGACAACGCTAAAGTTGCAAAGTGGGTTGCCGAGGAGCTTGGCTTGGATGGCTACTTTGCAGAGGTCTTGCCCCACCAGAAGTCCGAGAAAGTTAAGGAGCTTCAAGAAAAAGGCTTCATTGTTGCAATGGTCGGAGACGGAATAAACGATGCTCCAGCACTAATCCAGGCGGACGTGGGTATAGCAATCGGAGCAGGAACCGATGTGGCAATAGAGAGTGCTGATATAATCCTAGTGAAGAACGACCCAAGAGATGTCATAACAGCGATACACCTTGCAAGGGCAACCTATGGGAAGATGGTGCAGAATTTGGCATGGGCAACTGGCTACAACACATTTGCAATTCCTCTGGCAGCGGGGACGCTTTACAACTATGGAATACTATTAAGTCCAGCGGTAGGTGCTTTGTTAATGAGCTTGAGCACGGTGATAGTCGCGATAAACGCGAAGTTTTTGAAAGTTTGAGCCCATTCACTGCTTTAATTTTTTGAAATTATGGGGCACTGTTTTTACATTTTGACAAAAATAAGGAATATAACCCTTTGCAATGAGTAATACATGGGGCGAGTAAAATGATGTTCGAAAATATTAACGCTGGAAGATTTTTAGTCCATGTAGGAGAAACTGAATGGGGGTGGCACGACATGATGGGATTTGGCTACTTTGGAATCTTTGGAGCAATATTCATGCTCCTGTTTTGGGTTGCGATAATAGTCGGTGTAGTGTGGTTCATTAAGTGGATAATCGAGCAGAGCTCGAGTGGGACATCAAAAAAGAGCGCACTTGAGATACTTGATGAGAAGTACGCAAGGGGAGAAATAGACGACGAAGAATACGAGAGAAGAAAGAGGAAGCTTCTAGAAGGTTAGTCCCTTCCATTTGTTTGCATATTTTTACATTTTTTAAGTTATTCCTCTAATTTTACAGAATATAGACGAATCTGCTCGATGAATAAAGGCGGTGGAAAATGAATTCGAAAAAATACGACCAGCAGAAAATTCACTTAATCGTCAAGAGACTTAAAAATACACAGATTGAGTTTTTAGAGTGTAAAGCACCGCGAGGTTTCTCTCATTGTGTTAAAATAGCAGTGCTTATTGACGCGAGAGTGGAAGAAGTTTTTTCTCTCGTATCCAACATTAATAATCATAGATTATTCTGGCCAGAATATGAGTTTAAATCTGAAGATGATGGGAAATTGAAGAAAGGGTTAATATACCACACCCGCGAAAAGGGGACAGAAAAGTGGGTAAAATACCGGATTGTTGACTTTAAAGAAAACTACTTCTATTCCGGGGAGATGCTGGAAGAGGACACATTTTTAAAGAAATTGCGGTATGAACACTACTTCATTCCTGTGGATAATATGACCCTAAGTATTGAAGGCGTGTATTACACAATTGGCTATGGTTTTCTGGGGAGAATCTTGAACTTCTTCACAGCAGAGCGCATCATCAAAAAGAGGCTTTTAAAAGCTCACTTAAAGCTAAAAGAAGTGGCAGAAAAAAGAAAGCTCCGCAGTTAAGCAAACACCGCTTTGTATAATCCGACTATCGCGTCGCCGACTTCACAGTACACATCCATATAGCTGGCTTTCACTTCCTTGAATATCTTTGAGCCCATCTCTTTTATTTCTTCCAGTGAAAATCCAAGGTGAGTGTCCTTCAAAGTTTCTTTGAGCTCCTCATGTTCGTGTTTGAGGACGTCGACTATTATTACTATACCATTGTCCTTTAGAGCACTTTTCATGCTCTCCAAGACTTTCTCCGGCTTTAAAAAGTGGTGGAACGCCAGGGTGGAGAGCACGACGTCGAATTCTTTTGGAGCATTTATGCCGTAGTGCTCGTTGGCAATCTCAATGGATTCCCTAATTTTCTCGGCAACTCCCCAAATGGGTGCTATCCCTTTTTCATTAAGCCTTTTCAGCATGCTTGGGGTTATATCTAAAGCATACACATCTGCTTTGACTCCTCTCTCCTCAAGCTTCCTCTTGACCCTTTCTGTGAAAAACCCTGAGCCAGCTGCAACGTCTAAGAGCTTAATGCTTTCCTTGTTTAGCTTTAGGATTTCTTCAACTATGTCGTCAACTATTGTCTCTATGCACTCCTCCCTAAGGTAGTCCCTCACAATATCGTCTCTCCGGGGTGCTTCTCCTTCAAAGTACTCTATCTGCTCTATAAGCTCATTAGCTGAGCTCTCATCGAAGCCGAGCTTTTTCAAGAATTCTTTAACCTCACTGATGCTTGGTATCATTGCTTTATCCCCCTGAAGCCTTTCTCCAAGTCTTCAATCAAGTCCTCAACGTCTTCTATTCCAACTGAAACTCTGATAAGGGAGTCTTTTATGCCAACTTTCTCCCTTTCCTCCTTTGGAAGAGAGGCATGGGTCATCAAAGCCGGGAGCTCAATTAGTGATTCCACTCCTCCCAAGCTTTCAGCCAGTGCAAAAATCTCCAAGCTCTCGACGAATTTCACGGCCTCTTTCAATCCTCCTTTAAGCTCAAATGAGAGCATTCCCCCAAAGCCGCGCATTTGCCTCCTTGCGAGCTCGTGCTGTGGATGCGAAGGCAAGCCTGGATAGTAAACCCTCTCAACCAATGGGTGCTCTTCCAAATACTTCGCAATCCTCATAGCGTTCTTCTCGTGCCTCTCCATCCTAACAGCGAGCGTTTTAATGCCTCTCATAACGAGCCAGGAGTCAAAGGGCGACAAAATTGCACCGACTGCGTTTTGATGGAACTTTAGCTTCTCATAAATCTCATCGTCATTTACCATCACGGCTCCTCCGACAACGTCGGAGTGGCCACCTAGGTATTTAGTAACGCTGTGGAGAACTATGTCAGCACCTAAGTCAAGGGGATTTTGGAAGTAGGGACTCGCAAATGTGTTGTCCACAACCACGATTAAATCCTTCTCATGAGCAATCTCAGATATCGCCTTGATGTCAGCGAGCTTTAAGAGGGGATTTGTGGGAGTTTCGAGCCAAATCATCTTTGTGTTCTCTTGTATTGCACTTCTAACGTTCTCGGGCTCTCTTGCATCTACGTAAGTAAACTCAATCCCAAAGCGCTCCATAACCTTGTTGAACAGCCTCTTGGTGCCTCCGTAGAGGTCGTCGAAAGCTACGACATGATCTCCTTTCTTTAGTAAGGCTAGGAGTATTGTGGATTCAGCCGCTAATCCCGAGGAAAAAGCCAACCCATACTTAGCGTTTTCAAGTGCTGCTAATTTTTTCTCAAGGTTATCCCTCGTGGGATTGCCGCTCCTTGAGTAAACATAGCCTTCCTCAACTTCCCTTACGCTCTTCTTTGCGAAAGTAGTTGAGAGGTGGATTGGGGAAACTACATCCCCATGCTGCATCTCCCTTGGATCTTCACCAACATGGATAGCTTTAGTTGAAAACCTCATCTCAGCACCTCCAGAACTTTTTCGTCATCAATCTCAAAACCGTTCTCGAGAAGCCAGTTATCGTTGAAAATTTTCGTTAAATAATTCCTTCCAGTGTCTGGGAATATTATAACGACTTTCTTTCCTCTTATTCCGTTCTCTTTGAGATATTTTATTGTTCCGTAGAGAGCCGCTCCTGAAGAACCTCCAACTAAAATCCCTTCTTTCCTTGCCAAGAAGCGCGTCATCGCAAAAGCCTCTTGGTCATTGACGACAACTATATCATCAACTAGGCTCAAATCAACAGTCTCTGGGAGCAAATCCTCTCCTATCCCCTCCACTAAGTATGGGTGAGCCTTTTTCACAGCTTCCTCTAAGCTCATTCCCTTCTTTACGAGGTTGTATATTGAGCCTACTGGATCAATGCCTATTATCTTAACGTCTTTTCTCTCTTTTAGATAGCGCCCGATTCCAGTTATAGTTCCACCTGTGCCAATCCCAGCGAAAAGATAGTCTATCTCTCCTTTAGTCTGCTCCCAAATTTCCTTAGCAGTTGTTTCATAGTGAGCTATTGGGTTGTATTTGTTGAAGTACTGGTTCGGAATGTAAGCATAGGGGGTCTCTTCAACTTTTTCTTCGAGAATGGCCTTTAGTTCATCAAGCCTCTCCTCATCAACGAGCTTTTGCACATAGTCAACTATCTCTTTGAGCTCCTCCCTACTCACTGGCCTCTTCTTTTTCCAGATGAGATTCCTCACAGCCTCAGCCACTTTGTAGTATGAGTTGGGATCGCTTGGAGCAACAGCTGTGGGAGTTCTAATCACAAAAGCGCCTAGGGCTTCAAGGAGAAGCTCCTTCTCCAAGCTCATTTTCGTAGGCATTGTGAACACTGTTTTGTATCCTTCAACTGCAGCTACTAAAGCTAAGCCAACTCCCGTGTTGCCTGAGGTAGGCTCAACTATAACTGCACCTTCAGCTATTTTCCCTTCTTTTTTGGCACCTTCAATCATGTACTTGCCTATTCTGTCCTTTATGCTTCCTCCAGGGTTGAAAAACTCTATTTTGGCGTAGAGCTCATTTTCAATGCTGAAATACCTCTCTATCTTTTTAAGCCTCACTAACGGCGTCTTTCCAATGGCTTTTACTATGTCCTCGTAAATACCCAATTCTGTGTAATTCTCTACCATTTAGCCCTCACCTACTCAAAGATGAATAAAAATGCATATATATATCTTTCGGTTGTGGCAAAACTGCTTTTTGAAAAATCGAGAATAATTCGACTTTGTTTTAACAAAAGGTTTAGAATAAAAGATTTTTGACATTTTGTTGCTGTTACACACCTTTGTCCACTTTTGTGGCAACAATTAACCTCACGATGTCGAAGAAGAGATTTTCGACCTTTTCTATCTTAAAGCCAGCCTTTTCAATATTCTTTTGCGTCTCTCTCACCATCGAAGTGCCCACCAGGGCTTTCATTATCGGATCCATCAAGTAGAGTGGAATGTTCAAAAGCTTTGACTCGCTTTTCATATGTTCTAGAAATATCGCCTTCCCTCCAGGTTTTAAGACTCTATACGCTTCTTTCAGCCCTTTGACGGGGTCTGGAACTGTACAGAACACGAAAGTGCTCACAACCGTGTCAAAAGTGTTGTCTTCAAACTCTAAATTTTGGGCGTCCATCAGGAGGAGCTTGACATTTTCTAAACCGAGCTCTTTTCTCCTTCTCTCCGCTTTTTCGAGCATTCCTCTGCTGAAGTCTATGCCAATTACTTCAACATCCTTGGGGTAATATGGAAGATTCTTCCCAGTTCCAACTCCTATCTCGAGGACTTTCCCTTCAGCCATGCTCAGGGCTTTCTCTCTGTACTTTGAGAAAGCCCTCGCTTCCATTGGGCTCTCGAAGAGGTCGTAAATTTTTGAAAATCTATCATATTTTTTGGCAGTCCTCTCCATTTTCATCATATTGTAGTCGTGAAAACTTTTGATTTGGTTTATTCTTACAATTCAGCAAATTCTCTCAAAATCATTTCTCACATTGCAAATAATAAGCCTATTAGCCTTTCCCTCATAGTGTACTATGAAAACAACAGAAAGGTGATGCAAAATGGAGTGGAAGTCCGTGTTGATCGGATTCATAATTGGAGCTCTCATCGCAGTCCCGTACGGTCTAGCGCATTCAGGGCCGTTCAGCTGGGATGAAGACAGGAGCTTCTGGGGAGGCTTTGGTCCAATGATGGGCGTTGCTCATGGGCCGGGCATGATGGACGAAGACATGTATGCGGAAATGGAGCAGTACATGGAGAGCGGAGACTTCGCTGAGATGCACGAGGAAATGGAGGAGGAAATGGAGCCAATAATGGAGAAGTACATGGGAAGCTGGTGGGAGGAAAGGCACGAGTACTGCGAAAGAGTGATGGGTATTGAAGAAGAGAGCGATGGGTATTGAAGAAGAGGAAGAGAATGAATTCCTTAATCTTTTTTATGCTTTTTAAGGGGCTGATATTATGAGGAGGTCCCTATTTTTTGGAGTTTTGTTTCTGCTATTTCTATCCTACTATTTTTCTTTAACTCCCAAGGAGGGAGATGTTTTTACTGGTTATCTGATGGAAGGTAAGGCCTTTGATGTCCAAAAAGCACTGGTTTTAGCGGATACAGACTGTATACCAAATAGTGATTATACAAAGCTTACGTGTACTGCGATAATTGATGCTAAAGGAGAGCTCTTAAAGATACGCTATACTCATCCAATTGAAATCCCGTGTCTCTCCAAAGGAGATGAGGTCAGTATAACAGTGAAAGACGGCTCAACTGTAATGATCGTTCGTTTAGGTAGCCCTTCAATGAAGCACTGAGTAGGTGGTAGCGATGAAGAAAGTTTTTGTTCTGCTCTTGTTCAGTCTGCTGGCTAAAAGTGCTCTCGCTGAGCCCATTACTGAGTTCACAGAGTTTACCGGTTTAACGACACTTTCGGTGATAGCACTTGGAATTCTGAATGCACTGAGGCCCTCCATCTTCTTGATGATAGTATTCCTCTTATCAATGATAGCCTTGATTGATGAAAAGAGGGTTCTCAAAGTGGGGTTTTCCTTTACAGCGGGAGTTCTTCTTGGATACAGCCTCATAGCCTCTGCCTTGATGGATCTTCATGGGAGGTTTTTGTTCCTGAGGTATTTTGTAGTGGCGTTTGGAGTTGTGGTGGGGCTGTATAAAATACTCTCTTCGCTCGGCTACGTAAATATATCTATGAGCAACCCGATGAAAGAGAAGAGCAACAAAATTCTTGAAAAAGCCACATCTCCACTGAGTGCCTTCTTAGTGGGAGGTGCAATGTCATTTCTCTCCCTCTCGTGTGTCCTACCTTCGTATCTCTTGGTGACTTCTCTGCTATCTGATGGGTTCTCCTTTAGTATTCGGGTTGCACTTTTGGGCATATTCATTGGGATATCTGTTCTCCCTCTGGTCCTGGTGACCTTGGGCTTTCACTATGGGACTAAATATGCCAAGCTTGGTGGAGCAGTCAATAAGCTTTCAAGGATGAGCGGCCGGGGGGATCTGGCAATGGGCGTGGTTTTAGTGCTCGTGAGCGTGCTTTACCTCCTGCTCTTTTAGCTTGAGTTTCTCTATGTTCTCCCTGGTTCTCTTGAATTCTCTCAAACAGATGGGGCAGCAGAAGAAGTAAACCCTGTTGCGGTACTTGTAAACTATAGGCTCGCCGACTATCTCCTTGCCGCAGTAGTCGCATTTGAATGGAACCTTGACCTTGGGAGGGTGCTCTTTCTCGATGCTCTCTAGGATAGGCATTATCTCAAGCACCTCAAAACCGGCACCTTCTATTACGTTTCTCAGCCCCTCCATGTCTTCGACGGCCACTTTTATGAGGTACTTCTTGCTCGTGAAGCGGTTAATCTCGATGATTTCCTCGAACTCTTGAAGCTTCTCTGGCTCGTCAGTTTTGATTATCAGAGCAACGACGTTGTGGGCCCTCTGGAGTTCCGGATTGAGTTTAATCGTGTAACGCTGAATAATTCCTT